>JAPORK010000100.1:31845-36589 GCA_026710285.1 Endozoicomonadaceae bacterium
TGCGTGCAGATGCGGCCGCAGCCCAAAATGCTCAGCCAGGACAAGTACCTAATTTTCAGGGCAATATGATCTCACAACGATATTCTGCAGTTGGGAGCATGTTCGAAGGCGGTGCTGAAATGGGTGCTTCGCAGGCGCGCTATCTGGCATCTCAGGATGAAGCAGACCAAACCATGTTACGCGGTGGCGAAGAGCAGTTAAAACATATCAAACAGACTGAGCAAGATCAGATGCAGGCTGGTCAGGACTTGTTGAGTAAGGCAAGAGAAGCCTATTCACAAATCATGATGCAAAATATTCAGACAGCGCAATCCCTGGCAAAAAATATTTGATCTGCAAAGATCAGGGCAATACTCAGAGACTGGTACAATGCAATGAGTAATATTGGTAACATAGGTGGTAGTGCCGCAGTAACGGCAAACAATCAACCGGTAGAAAATACGGCTTCTCAGGCAACCTCCTTTGCGCACAGCCAGTTGGGCGCCGGTACTGCAGCGGGACTGGATACCAGCATGTTTGAAGAGGCGGCAATGAATATTGCCTCCTTCAAAAAAATCAAAACCAAAGATGACAAGAAAGATAAAGATACACTTAAAAAGCTGCTGGATGAACTAAAAAGCAAAGTACCCGATTTACCACCTGCGGAAAAGCTTGATCAGTGTCTGGATAAATTAAAGCAACAGATGAAGTCCGGTAACCTTAGCCACGACGATATAGAAAAACAACTCAAAGAATATTCAGGTGATTCGACCCATCAATACATTGCATTGGAAGATTTGATTGCTCAACTGCAGGAATCGGGTGAAAATGAAGCGCTTTTAGAAGAGCTTCAGGCGTACAAAGCCGATTTTTATGAAAAGAATCAGCAGGATATTCAGGCAGGACTCAATGTATCAGCCATGGCATCAGAAATTGCAGGTAATAGCTCTCTGGGGAATGAAAGCGACCTCAGAGACGTATGGCGTGCTGCCCTGCGGGTACCGGAACTCCACAGTGCAGCAGAGGCTTTTCAGTTTGCCAAAGCAAGAGTAAATGATGATTATGAGAAAGTAGGTGAAGGTATCGCATGGATGGAGAAATGTCTTGCAGGAGAGCTGGATCTGACGCAGGCTGAACAGTCGGTGGATCCAGTACGGATGCTGCATGTTCGCAGTCAGCTTGAGTCTGTCTTTGGTGTCAAGACAATCTATGACCAGTGTACCAACCTGGAAGGAAAACTCGACGGATTAATAGCAAATGAGCGGGAAGGCTGAATTTAAAAAAGGTGTACTGATTGAGGAGACGTTGCGCTTATTGGGTTTGCGCTGGGTCGCTGCGACTGATATTGAAAAGTTACCCCAAAAAATGGGTATTACTCAAAGTAAGTTGCTGCCGGTAAAAATTATTATTCTCAATCAACTTCTGGAACTATATCGTAAAGTGCCTGACCGGTATTTTAAAGAAGAAGATCACCGGTCAAACCTGCTTGAAGCAGTACAGGAAGCGCTGGATGATCTGATTGCCGAGGAAGAAGAAGCCTATGAGGAAGGTGATGTTGAAGATGAAGATGCAGACGATAGTGATCTGGATGATGACGATCTTGATTTTGACTTTTAGTGCAACAACCATTTGATGCTGATTTTTTAATGGAAAAATAATTATGGATAGCAACGTGGCAGAAGCTGTTTCTGGTTTTGCAAAAACCATGGGACTGAATAACTTTAAAATTCCTTCCTCAGGAATCATACAGTTTTCTTTTGAGAATGGCGGCACTTTTTTTGTTGAAGATAAAGATCAGGGTACTGCGGTTTATTTACTGCGTGAACTGCCTGAACATGAGGTGGATGATAAAGCAACCCTAGCTTTACAACTTTGCCATTACAAAGAGAGTCGCAGCTTCGATGTACAAAGCGCCTTATATGATACATCTAAGCTGGTGTTTCTTATCTGGTTGCCCCATGCAGAGATCTCAACACCTAAAATCGAAGAAGCATTACAACACCTGGTCAGAATGCATGAGAAGGTAGAAAAAGCAGGGTAGTACCGGCATTTCCGTGATCTTGCTCATTGATTATTTAAATATAAAATAGTGATGATACCACCTATATATTTAAAAATTATTGAATCAGGAGTCAGGATGGAAACATTAGAAATTGCTGAAGATAACATAACAACAGAAGTCATGGACCATCGGATTAGTAGCAACCGCCTGCCGGGACCTGGATATAACAACAAGAAGCATCGTAAAGGACATTTTATTCTTTGAAACCAAAAATGTCTTCAGAAATGCTTATACCTATTTATCTGTTTCCTTATAAAAAGATTAAAAACCTTTTACTTCAACAGATTATATAGCCATAATCATCCAACTCTGACTTATTGTGGCGCATAACCATTTGTTTAAACTCATCAAACATTTTGTTGGAAGGGAGGCTTGTCTCAAGCTCAATAAATCGTTTATCAAAAATACACACTACATATCCATAATAAAGACCGTCATCAATCAATTCTTTATTTTCTGGAATTGGTATAAATTCTACACTAAAACGCCCGTAAGCCACTTTTTCCGCAATAGACTTTATGCGCTCTTGTTGTTGCAAATATTGCCCAATGTACTCGTCTCCATCTTCGTTATAATGGTAAAAAGCGCCAGAAAATAAACCCAAAGAAAAAGGGTTTTCTTTATTTAAACTTTTACACACATTAATCAGAAACGCTATAACGTCTTGTTCTGAAGAAAAACCACCACAAGTCGTTGATTGATCATAATTACATGCACATAATAGATTTCCACCTATGATCAGATCTTGTCCCGAGAACCGTTCAAAATCTTTTGGATTGTTATTATCCATTATCTCAAACTCTCTTCTTGGTTCGTTTTTATTTTGTGGTAAGTTACATTGGTGTGAAGGATTTCTCAAAATATCAGTTTGTTTTATATGCCTGACTTCTTGTAATGATTTAAACGTTTCTTCAAGGACCATTGCTTTTGAGGAATGCATATCTCCCAAACATAATATCCGGTTATGCTGTAGAACAAATGACAAATCTATAATGCTATAGGTTGAGAGAAGAATTGGGTTATAAATAAATCTTAGGTTTTTTACACTATTGATTGTTTTGTTATTAATCTTAAAAGTTAATGTCAAACCGGCTTGTTCAAACTTATAATCAACTGAAAAGTTCTGCCTGTCTTTTGGTTTGGCTAACATTTTTAGTATATCAAACGCAACCACCTTCTGCTGATTAGTTGTATCAGCAAGTAAAAGGATGTTCAGATACTTCTTTGCTACCATGATATCTTCAGAGGAAAAATAAGCATCTATTTCCGCCAGGACCTCATCATATGCCCCAAGAGATTTAGCTTCTGTTTTTGAAGCACGACCTTCAAAAACAGCAACTTTACGATCAGGCTTTGTTATTGACGATTTAGAAGTAGTTGGTTTATTCCAAAAACCAGCTAAACCCGGTAGTGTTTTTTTAAGGCTTTCAGTCTTTCTGTTATCTTCAGCTGATGCACTATTGGCAAAATTACTGATAGTTTGTCTTGTATCCTGATTGTGATAAACGGTCACTTCCTTGCCCGCTGCATTTGATGATGTGATATTTCCCGCAGAATTCATTGTAAACCCCTATTTTTAAAAACATTAAATATTTTTTACTAATTGATTTAACACATAAATTAATAACACTCCGTACTGTTTTTGTAAGTTTTCGATTTCAAAAGGACTCTTTGTTTCACTAAAAAACCAAAATTTACAAAATCGCCCAAAGTATTATTAATTTAAAGTATTTTTCAAATAAATTTATTTTCTGAAGTGGTAACCTTAAAACATTTATAAATCAATATACTCATTTAACTTAGAAACATTGGATTGAATTTATCTGAATCTGTTGCTATTAAATGACTACAAAAATTTAAAATCCAGCATTTTAAAATTAAATACTTATAAATGAACTGCCAAAATGAGGTTTCCTATAGTTACTCACCAATGGATAGTATGTGACACAGGATCAATCAGAACGTTTAATTTATAGGTTGAATATTTTACAGAATGTTTGTTACAGAAGTCAAATAAAATAATTTTTCTATCTCAATTTATACTTTCCGGTACTTACGTACCAACAAAATAAATCTTCAGGTAATTTTTAAGGGATAGATCGCTTGAGGAGGCTTAGAACTATTTTTGGCTATTTTTGTTCAGGCGATGTCTTAGCTCAGCATTTTCTTGTTCTAGTTCGGCGGTCTATTGTTTTAGCCTGCATTCCCGCAACCTCCATTTGGATTCTATAAATTAAACAATTTGTTTCTCCAGAAAGTCTGATGATTTGCATCCTCACAGCATTCAAATTGGTTATTATTGTACGGAAACTTTTTTCTACAGGGTTATATAATCTGACAATCGCAATGCCTTCCATCAACTGGAAAATCTAACGTCTTGTCGGATTTTTAACAGATTTTCCCAGTTGACTGGAAGGGTTTTATCTGCTGATTTGAATGATTCCCTGAGTTTGTAGCGTAATTATACACGAGCAGACATAACGTCATCACCATCATGAGAGCTTCAATTCGCTGACGTTTCTTCACGAAAAAAAGAGTCCACCATGAACCAGAGATCTTTTAAGAATCGAACCCCGCCCACTCCACACTCTCTTGTATGCAATATGAAATTGACAATAGCCTGCAACCTTCTTATTATTTATTGTGCGGGTAACAACAGCGATACCGACAATAGATGAGCTTTTAAACCAACACCCTCTTTTT
>JAPORK010000072.1 GCA_026710285.1 Endozoicomonadaceae bacterium
ATGTTATTAAAACAAAAAAAAATACAACTACTCTTTTTTGTTGTTGTATTATCATCCTGGACAATAAGGCTCAATGTGCTAACAGTTCATGCCATCCTTACCAATAAACCTAATAAGGAAAAAAGAGTAACTGATAAAAAGACAGAAAAAAAACATCAGGAAGGTGAATCCTCTGAAGGTGAATCCTCTGAAGGTGAAATCTCTTGCAGCCTGCAAGAACATTTTAAACAATATGAAGAGCAACGAAAAAACTTCCAATTTCATTGTGATACATGTGGCAAACTCTTTAGCAGAAAAAAGCAGTTAAATGCACATGAAGCGATAATACACAATCGACTTGATGGATATGATCTTTTTAAATGTAAATATCCTGATTGTAAAGAGGTTTATGCGGCAAAATGCAACCTTGACAGGCATATGAGGCTTCATCACCTGCCGTGTAAAGAACAAGTTAAAAACGACGAAGCTTTAAAAATCCACCAGGAAAGTTGCACTATTTGTCAGGAAACTATTTCATCTAAAAAAACATTAATGAGCAAAATAGCATTAACCCGTGTAGATAAAAAAACTGCAAAAAATGATGATCCGGATAAAATCTGTGCAACAATGCCACAACAGGAATGCAACAGCAATAACCAAAATATGAATAATCTGATAGTAGATGAGCGAATTAGTAAGTTAATACATAGTCATTTGGAAATTATTTATAATATAAAAAATAATCTGCTAATAGTAAATCAGCTTATAAACAACAACCAATATAGTGATACTACTGATATTTTCAGCCACATAAAAACGCGTATTACGCAACTAAGAGAATCAACAATATTATTGCTATATACAGATTTAACCATTACTAAATATAAACATGTCAACAGAATTAAAATGATTTTGGATATACTCAACTATATTGAGATGATCAGTTCATCAAATACCCTTAACAAAGCGCACTTAATTATTTGTGTCTGGAAAAAAACAGACGAATTCTCTAACTTTGTGCATGAAATATTTAAAGACTGGCTTTTAGTATTACCAAAGACTGAAGCACTTAAAATCTGTCAGACAGCATTGCAGTATGCAATGATTGAAAACGATTTTTTAGCATTAAAGTATAACGAGTTTAGCAAATTACCAGAAGACGTATGTGAGGTTGCATGGTCTGAAGATTCCTTGTTAGCGTTGAACTGTGAAGCCTTTGGCTTATCAGTGGGTGAAAACATCTACTTATTAAATACAGATTCAGATTTTACTCCGGAAGCCTGTTTTGAGAACCCTTTCTGACAGATCGATGTTACAGCAAGCAACAGATGTATGCTTTTATATCCTGAATAATCACAGCGATGGTGAACAATTGATTTTCTGCATAACGCATAAAAACCGGATTGTTGTAAAATAAAAATCAGGTAAATCAATTCTTTGTATTTAGTTTTTACAGGTATTTTGTCTTAAAAATCATACAAAGAATTGATTAATAAAATTTTTATCTGTTATATGAATCACCGGTCGGTCAAGCAGTCATTTAAATAAAAGAGATATCTGCCACCTGCAAAAACAAGTTACGAAATTGCTGTAACAATGCATAGCGATTACGCCTGAGTTGCAAATCCTCTACATTGACCATCACCTGATCAAAAAACTGGTCTACTGGATCTTTTAAAACAGCAAGCTGCGAAAGATAATCTTCCGGCATGTTTATTTGATCTGGTTTAACTGATGATACCGATGTAGCAGACTGCAATTGACATAACTGCTCATACAGTGCTTTCTCTGCCGCTTCCTGTAACAATGAACTGTTTACATCTGTCGGAATATCCGGTATATCACTTTTAGACAGAATATTTGCAATCCGTTTATTAGCCTGTACTAACCGGTTTATAGTCAGTGCAGATTCATGGTTACAAAACTTTTGTACACCTTGCATGCGTCGGTAAAAATTAGCAAGATTCTCAGGTTTAGCAGCTTTAACAGCCAAAAAGACCGCTGTACTGATACCCTGTTCGCTATAACTCCAGTTTTTGAGGCGTTCCAGCATAAAATCAGTCAGTTGTTTTTTCAGATCACTTTCTGTAAGGGTAAACTGAACACCCTGTTGCTGAAACTGCGCTATCGACTGACTAATTAGCTGATCCAGTTGTAAAAGATGCATCGCTGATACGGTAACCTGTTCAATAATGATGCGCACAGCACCCAGTGCCAGACGGCGGAGAGAAAAAGGGTCTTTATTGCCAGATGGTGCTTTATTAATCCCAAACATACCCACCAGCGTGTCAATTTTTTCTGCCAGCGCTAATGCCTTTCCTGCGGTTGTTGTCGGTAGTGCGTCACCAGAAAAACGTGGCAGATATTGTTCCTGTAACGCCAGAGAAACCTGTTGTGGTAATCCTTCCTGTTGTGCATAGTAACGACCGGTAATTCCTTGAAGCTCCGGAAACTCTGCCACCATATCACAGACAAGATCAGATTTACACAATAGCGCTGCCTGCTCTATGTTGTGCAGCTGCTGTGTTTTTTCACTATCGGTGCAGGTTTCACTGATAAAGGCAGGACCTGTCTGTTTTGCCAGTTGGGCAATACGTGTTGTTTTATCAAAAAGTGTACCTAACGCTTTTTGGAAGACAACTGTTTTAAGCCTTTCTCGCTGGCTGATCAGCGATTTCTTTAAATCAGTTTCATAGAAAAACTGTGCATCCGCCAGGCGGGGACGGATTACCCGTTCATTACCTGCAATGATCTGAGCAGTATCCTGGCTTTCCAGGTTAGCAATACAGATAAAAACTGGTAGCAAATTACCCTGTGCGTCATTAACAAAAAAATATTTTTGATGTTTTTCCATCACCGCTGCAATCACTTCCCGGGGTAGCTTTAAAAAATCACGATCAAAAGTACCGGTTAGTGCCACCGGCCATTCAGTTAACGCAGTAATTTCATCCAGTAATTCATCATGAATAACCACCGTACCCCCAGCTTGCCTGGCAAGCTGCTCTGCACTGGTTTTTATCTGTGCCCGGCGCATTTCAAAAGAAGTCATCACCTTTCCTGCGGTTTTCAACAAATTTTCATAGTGTGCAGGTGTCTTAATGATTAATGCTTGTGGAGCGTGTACCCGGTGCCCCCAGGTTTTACGTTCTGAGTTTAAGCCGAATAATGTGGTGTTAATGATTTCATCACCCAGCAACATCACCACCCAGTGGACAGGTCTTACAAAAGTCTCTTTGCTCATGCCCCAGCGCATCCGTTTGGCAATGGGCAGTGCATTAATGGCGGTGTTGATAATTTCCGGCATCAGTGTGCGTACATGTTTTCCCGGTACGGTTGAGCGATAAACCAGCCGTTCACCTTTGTCAGTTTGTATGGTTTCCAGCGCATCTGCTGCTACACCGCATGATTTTGCAAATCCAAGCATGGCCGGGGTGGGTTTACCTGCTTTAAATGCCGCCTGTACAGCAGGTCCTTTTTTTTCAATAATTTTATCTGCCTGCTTTACGGAAAGTGCTGATAAAAACAGTCCGAGCCGACGCGGTGTTGCAAAGGTCTTTGGTGCTGAAAAAGTTAATCCTGCTGCGGTTAGCTGTTGGGTAACGCTTTCTGTCAGTGCCTGACTCAATAACTGTAACGTTTTTGGAGGAAGTTCCTCAGTACCGAGCTCAAATAAAAAATCCTGATATTCCATTTATTTATTCTCCTGCTCTGCACTACTGTCATGATGCGCCATACTTTTAACCAGGCTCGCATCAGCCAGCGGAAAGCCCAGCGCTTTTCTGCTATTAAAATAAGCCTGAGCCACTGCACGTGCCAGTGTTCTGACACGTAGAATATAAGCTTGTCGTTCGGTTACTGAAATGGCATGACGGGCATCCAGTAGATTAAATGTGTGTGATGCTTTTAGTGTAAATTCATAAGCGGGCAGAGATAATCCCAGTTCAACCAGGCGTTTTGACTCTTTTTCAAAAAAATTAAAATGTTCAAATAGATTCTCTGTATCCGCCTGTTCAAAATTATAAGCTGACATTTCAACTTCATTTTGATGGAAGATATCACCATAAGTTATTTTTTCAGTGCCATTCTCAGACCAGATAAGATCGTAAACATTATCAGTTCCCTGAAGATACATCGCCAGACGTTCCAGTCCGTAAGTAATTTCACCGGTAATAGGAAAACACTCCAGACCACCTGCCTGTTGAAAATAGGTAAACTGGGTTATTTCCATACCATTGAGCCAGACCTCCCAGCCCAGACCCCAGGCACCCAGGGTAGGTGATTCCCAGTTATCTTCAACAAAACGGATATCATGAATTCGATTATCAATACCGATATGGTGTAACGATTGTAGATACAGATTTTGAAAATCAGCGGGTGAAGGCTTCATCACCACCTGAAACTGATAAAAGTGTTGCATCCGATTGGGGTTTTCACCATAGCGCCCATCGGCAGGTCGCCGACTGGGTTGCACATAGGCGGCATTCCATTTTTCAGGTCCTGTGGCGCGTAAGAAAGTAGCTGTATGAAAGGTTCCTGCACCAACTTCCATATCCAGAGGTTGTAAAATAACGCAATTATGCTGTTGCCAAAAAGCTTGTAGCGATGCAATTAAATTTTGAAATGTCATTACCCCGTTTGTCACCGTATGCCCTCTGCTGATAAAAATCTATAGCTACTAAAATGATCAATTATACATACTGCAAGCACAACAATAAAAGAAAATAGTAGCTATTATCAGAATCAATGGCAAAACAGCTGGGAATTTATTAAATTTGGTGGCATTTTTGTGGGGTGGAGTTAGTTTGTCTGCGTTTACGCAAAGAGATCTTTCATACTGTTGACCACCGAAGAGAGGAATATTTTTGCTGAGTCACTGATCAGCATGTCTGTATGATCCTGCCCTTAGTCCATTTCAACAAAGTTGTGTAGTGGCCTATATGGACATCCTTCTTTAAATGAAATATGTAATTATACTTATTTTGGCGCAGTTGACACCAAAATAGCGAGGGGTGCCCATTTCATCAATATTATTGTGTCCTGTCAGGTATGATTTACTGCCCATAAGCACCCTGTTTTAATTCATTACGACGAGGTAAAAACATAAAGACTGTGAGTTGTGGTAATTTACTCATACCACTTTTCACTTCTCCTTTTTGAGCTTTTTCTTTTCTATATTTATCATGTTGCAGTTCCTGGTTTTCAAGCTGTTTTTCTATTGTAGTGTGAATCTCTTTTTCTACCAGATTTAACCGCTCCATCGCTTCGTTAGTAATTTTATTTAGCCTGAGAATATCAACTTCTTCTGTTACGAATGGAGCCTTTTTTATACGCTGTTTCGAGTCAATTATATTCCAGAGAACTTGTTCATCTTTTAATAAATTTTTAAGTTTATTATTAAATGGCTCTCCGGATGTTCGCATTTTTTTCAATAATTGGTTCGTATGTTCTTTTAATAATTTTAAACTTTGGAGCTTTTTTTCAAGCAACATATCTTCACTTTTATACTTCTCCTGTACATCTGATAACGAACCCTGTTTCTTCACTATGCTATTTCTTTTATACTGTTCTGTATTAAATTTGTCTTGTAATTTAGATTGTAGAGAGTTCGCATTATAAAGAGATGATAAACTGTTAAAGTTTGTAGCTGACAGGGACTCTTTGCCATATGAAGATTTACTCATACCACTTTTTACGTTTTCGCTTTGAACTTTTTCTTTCCTTTTATCATGTTGCGGTGCCTGGTCTTGAAGCTGTTTTTCTATTGTAGTTTGAATCTCTTTTTCTACCAGGTTTAACCGCCCCATCGCTTCGTTAGTAAT
Organism: Endozoicomonadaceae bacterium; assembly: GCA_026710285.1. Classification (GTDB taxonomy): domain Bacteria; phylum Pseudomonadota; class Gammaproteobacteria; order Pseudomonadales; family Endozoicomonadaceae; genus JAPORK01. Next base: position 5,799 of record JAPORK010000072.1, read on the forward strand.
TTTATTTAGCCTGATAATATCAACTTCTTTTGTTGTGAATGGAGCCTTTTTTGTACGTTGTTTTAGTTCAATAGTATTCCAGAGAGATTTTCTCTCTTTTAACAAATCTTCAAGTTTATTACTAAATAGCTCTCCGGATGTTTCCATTTCTTTGAGTAATTTGTCCGTTTGTTCTTTTAATAATTTTAAACTTTGAAAGTTTTTTTCAAGCAACATATCTTCACTTTTATACTTCTCCTGTACATCTGATAACG
>JAPORK010000152.1 GCA_026710285.1 Endozoicomonadaceae bacterium
AATAAAACAGGCGTATGATTATCTATGTAATGGAAAGCACCATACTCCCTGATCAGCCAGTCATATAATGGTATTTCACTTATCGGAATAAATTGTTTCTTCTCAATATATTCAATGCCTTTAAGATGAGAAATCCTATCGGTCAGGTTGTAAAAATTAATGGCAGTCATTATGTGCGTATTCCCTTGTTTTACATACTGTAATGTAGAAAAAAAAGGGTGTAATACGGTGGGAATTTTTTTTTGGAAATCTTCTGCTGCCTGATAAACAGAAAATAAAAAGTCTACCGGCAATTCGGAATGTTGCCTTAAGTAATCATAAGGGTTTGGAACTTTAGAGACAGTAAGAGGTACATTTTCTATCTTTTCTGTTACTGCATTTGCCGTTATGAACAGTGTGTAAATACAGAATATACATAAAATACCAGTAAATAATCTGTTTGCAACACGCCACATAAAATGCTTGATAAAAATTCTTGTACTGTTTTTTATTGTGGTCTGGGTAGAAATTTTATTCCTGTACATACATCTGCCACCTACACTTTTTTAAATAAGAAATGTATAAAAAAAATTTGTGGTCACAGTGTAGTAATAAAATGAATATTGGTTTGAAAATTTAGATGATCCGGTGTTAACTGATGTGGTGACGTGGTCAACCTTTTTATTACAACCCGGTTAAAAAACATTTTCTAATTTTGTCATGACTTCTGCATACTCATTTGGACTCATATAACCGAATATAGTCGCTGACTGCTATAAAACATCGTGATGTAATTTAGAATATCCCGTTTAAATTCTTTTGAATATTTTTTACGTGTACCTGTGATCCTTTTATCTCACCGGTTCTGGATATATTACACGAATTTCGCACGGAATAAGCACTTTCAATTGAGCGGCTATAGCCTCTTTAATAACTTCCCATTTTTGCTGATGTAGTATGATCTTTAAACTTCACCATTTTTTCCAAAGACTAATCCATGCCAGCACAGCAAGACATATTTCTGTTCAATCACTGAATTTGTTCAAACTATTATTGCGAGACTCGTGTTAATTTTCATTTAACCTTGTTATAACTTCACTGCCGGTTAGTTGTACTAACATATTTTGTTTACTTTCCTCTGATTTGAAACTCGCTTTACAATGCTTTGTCTTACCATAGGAGTATTTAATACCAGCAGGTGTCACCAAGTATTTGATAGTAAAACGTATATATAGAAGGTAATACATGATTACAAGCTCAGAAAGAATTTCCGGGACTTTAACTGAACCAGTTGCCTGTAATTCTCAAACAACTACAACAACTGAAATCAATCCAATTGGTCTTACTAAAATTTCTGGTGAATTATTGTCATATATCGTGCAATACCTTGATCTTGCAGATCTCAGTGCTTTAAGACAAAGCTGTAAGGCGCTGCAACGAACTATTAAACTCCGAGACATAACGCATTTTCTGGTCAAAAAATATTACGGTCATTGCCCTTCTCTGCTCCAAAATGTACGCTCTAAATCATCAGACCAGCAAGCCAGATTCATGCTGACAGATCGTCTGGAGCCTTTAATTCTAAATTATAAAAAGCAATTTCCTTCGGTATCATTGATGGAAATGGCAGCACTCCTCAGAAACATTAGTAACCGTACCAAACCAAACATCCAAACTAAGTGTATAACGCTGACTATGAATGAACGGGGTGTGAAAATTGTTGAGGGTGTTAATGGTATTCTGCCACTGCAAAACGGGGAACTGATCTCCTGGTATAAAAGTCTTACCATATGGTCTGTAGAAAAGTTTGGTGATAAGGTCTTTGCGGGGTGTGTAAGAACCCTGACAGGATATAATCAGGAAATCGAAAATGTCTTTCAGTTGGAGAATGAACACCTGGTTTCCTGCTATGAAGGAGCGGCAAAAATCTGGGATGTGAGACAGCGCCAGGGTGAGGAAAATTTGAGAACTTTTTTTACTCCTTCTGATCATTCCGGCTCTATCAAACAGTTGGCAGATGAATGTTTTATCTCCCACTCTGGTGCAAACGAATTACAGGTATGGAACCTGGCAAAACCACATCACCAGGAATTTGAGAAAAAATTGCATACCAACGATAATTGTTGGATCCAGTCAATCATACCACTAAAAAACAAATGTTTTACCCTTTGTATTGATGATGGCACCCTGCAGATCTGGAATTTTAAAAAGCCTGTAGATCAGCAATGCATCAAAACACTGTATGGGCATGAAACACCGGTCAGGTATGTCAGAGAATTAAATGATGAATATCTAGTATCTTCTGCTTATGAAAAGGTGCTAAGAGTTTGGAGTCTGCAAGAACCTACTGGTAAAGAATGTGTGAGAACGCTGAAGGGACATCTCAGCTGTGTTGAGGGATTTATTATATTAAGAGATGGACGGCTGGCATCTTTCTCTCTTGACTGTACTATAAAGGTTTGGAATTTAACAAAACCTGCCGGACATGAATGTGTGAAAACGCTTACCGGACATAGCGATATTATCACATGTCTTATCGAACTGGAAGACGGGCGCTTAGCCTCATCTTCTAATGACACAACACTAAAAATTTGGGATCTGACACAACCTCCTGGGAAGGAGTGTGTGAAAACTCTGCAAGGTCATGACAAACCAGTTTCGGGCATCAAACAACTAAGTAACTGGTTCATTGCATCTTATGATTCATACACCATAAAGGTTTGGGACATTTATGATCCAGATTGTTCAGTCCATAAGTTTTGAAAAGCAATATTGTCCGGAGCAACATTAGCCTGGTCTGCGATTGTTTTGAGTCTTTTGAAACTAATTCTGCCAGTTGTTGGCACCACAAATTATCCCACGCAAATGCAATCAATAATATGAAGACTGCCAGCGTTTACTATAAGAGTATGTTTGACTGAACGGAGTCGAAATCTTATAATGTCGTTTTTATCTGTTATATAAGAAAAAATAAATGCGCATTATTGTCGATGAAAATATACCCGGCGTTGAGCATTTTTTAACGGTTCAGGAGTCAGTGCATTACCTACCGGGAAGATCGATCAGCGCTGATGATGTGGCTACAGCAGATGCACTTTTAGTGCGTTCAGTCACACCAGTGAATGCGGCATTGTTGAAAAACTCAACAGTGAGGTTTGTGGGGTCGGCAACAGCCGGGACCGATCATGTGGATCTTCAATGGCTTAAGAAACAGGGTATTCACTTTGTTTATGCACCTGGCTGTAATGCTGTTGCTGTAGCAGAATATGTTTTAACTGCCATTAATGCAGCAAGTGTATATTACCAGTACAACTGGATGCATAAAACAGTTGGTATTATTGGTCATGGTCATGTGGGCGGATATTTGCACCGAATATTAAAAAGTGCTGGTGTGGCATGTATTGTTTATGATCCCTTTGCTCCGGCTGATGATGGCAGTGATGTTACTTTATCTGAGCTCCTGCAAAGTGCAGATGTCGTCACTCTCCATACACCGCTAACAAAAACCGGTAGTCACCCTACATGGCATATGATTGGAAGCACCGAACTGAACATGATGAAACCAAATGCCCTGTTGATTAATACATCTCGTGGTGCAGTAACAGATAATGCAGCCCTGTCTGCACATTTAAATACACACCCACGTTTTACTGCGGTCCTGGATGTCTGGGAGAATGAGCCTACCTTAAATACAACTTTATTACAGCAGGTATTTATTGCTACCGGACATATTGCAGGTTATACTCCTGAAAGCAAATTAAAAAGCAGTAAAATCGTTTGTGATGCCTTGTGTGATTATCTGGCTATATCAGAGCCAGGCAGATCACCATGGCATTTACCAAAAACAACTATATGCTTAAAGGCGATAAAAAAAAGTATTAATACAGTCTGTTTTCCACAGGTGCTGCAGCAATTATTCAGGCAACTATACGCAATAGAGCAGGACTCACTGCACTTTAAACAACTCATCAGCCACGCAGCTACAACAGAAGATGTTGCGACCACCTTTGATAAATATCGGCGCAGTTATCAGAAGAGAAGAGAATTTTTTAGTGCACAGAGCACTAAGGAATCAGTTAATCTGATCAGGCAAAAAAATCCTGATCTGTTCACTTTACTGTATAATCTTGGATTTCATTTTTTATAATATGATAACTTTGGTCAGGGTCATTATCAGTGGAGAAAACATGATAAATGACATTACATTTACAAGACAAAAAATACAGAGTATCCCATGCAGCAGTTGCGTAAACAACTTTTATCCGGTATGAATCAAATGAGTATAACTGTTTCAGACAAACAGCTTGATCAGCTGTTAGCTTATTTGGACATACTCAATAAATGGAATAAAGCCTATAATTTAACCGCTATTAAAGACCAGGCACAAATGGTAATTCTCCATTTGTTAGACAGCCTGAGCATTGCTGCTTATCTTGAAGGTGAAAATATCCTTGATGTTGGCTCTGGCGCAGGTTTGCCGGGTATCCCTTTGGCTATTCTTTTGCCAGAGAAGCAGTTTACGCTGCTGGACAGTAATGGTAAAAAAGTACGCTTTATGAATCAAGTCTTTTATGATCTGCAGCTTGATAATGTAAAAGTCGTGCAGAAGAGAGTGGAATCCTGGGCGTCGGATGATAAATTTGATGTTATTACTTCCAGAGCTTTTAGTGCTTTATTAGAAATGGTCAATGTAACTGATCATTTATTAAAAGACAAAGGATTGTGGATGGCGATGAAAGGACAATATCCGGAAGATGAAATAGTCAGCCTGACCAACGCAAGAGCGGATGTTGCCATTGATGAATCCAGATCGCTGACTGTTCCCGGATGTAAAGGTTCACGTCATCTCATCATCTTGTCTAAATCATAGTGGCTGAGCAGAACATCAGGAATAATCCTGTCTGATCATGAAGAATGTGGAGAGGATTATTTGCTTATTTGACTCAGAGTATGGGGTTGTTACATTTTAGTTAAAAAAAATACTATTATAAATCAAACGTTTAAGCATTTTTTCCGATTATTTAGTACCTTTGTCGTTAATAATTTTATTTATAGACTACACTTGTTTCTTCAAAATAATAAACCAGCATACTGTTGTAGCAGAATGCAGACGATTTATATTTTGAAATTGTTTATAAATCATTTAGTTAGACTATTTTTTGTAATGAATAATTTATTGTTTTCAAAATTAATATCGGTTAGAATCCTGTTCATTGTGTTAATTTCACTAGCAGGAAAAGCAAAGGCAAACCTGACAGAAACGGTTCTGCAACAGCATGCTGAAAGACTTGGGTTTAATGCTGATGTTTACCACAGAAACCACATCAATAATCTGGTGTTGAAGCAAAAGCAAAGATTTTACAAAAACACACCACAACTCACTGCAGATACCATCGATTTCATTGCTGATATTCATCGTTCACTTTCTGATAGTGCACAAATATGGTATGGAGGTATCACTCAGTTTTCAATGCTGGATGAGAGTGTTAAATGTATGCAGGAGGGTTGCCTGAATAACCCTCACTTTTCCTCGTTGCCTTCGGAACATGTACAACCTGAAACTTCTAATTCGACCAGCATATGGATGCTCATGTTGCCATGGTATACGCAAAAATCGCTGTTTACACTATCCTTTGAAAATGAAAAACTCTCAGATGACAGCTTTGTTGTTAATCCCGATCTGACGGTTAATTTTTATCATCATCATCCGGAGAATTTTTTTAATCGCAGTGACTGTCCTGATGTTTTACTCTATGTTGAAAACAGAGCGGTTTATCTTACTTTTAAAAAGCAACCTGGCACTGAACCACCGGGAATGCTTTTCTCTGTATCTGAATATAGCGCTAATCTCAAAGCATTTATCCGCATCATTGAAAAAGCACTCATTTTTTCTACAGGAAGCTCATCTTCCAAACAAGCTGAACAAAGACGATTAAATTTATCAGATAAGTCATCAGACGCTGTTTATCTGTTACCCGGAGTAAAAGGGTTTATGCCAGTTACATAAAGACTCAACAAACTGTATGATTTCTGACATTTTAGA
>JAPORK010000535.1 GCA_026710285.1 Endozoicomonadaceae bacterium
AAAGCACTGGCTATATTGACGCACATTCGCTCAGCACCTCCTCCTGCCAGTTTAGAGATTAAAAATATAAATCTTTTTTTTTCCACGGGTATTACTCCAAATTTCATTCTGAGTGAGATAATTAATATTGAAAAAAATAACAACTATTTAGTTATTATAAAAAATATCTCTGGTATAAACTTTAGAACTAACATCTTCAATATCACGGGACATCCGGTTTGCAATAATAACATGACTACGTTGCTTAAATTCATCTAAAGATTTAATAATTTCAGATTCAAAAAATTTATTCCCTTTAAATACTGGTTCATAAATTATAACAGATATTCCTTTTGCTTTAATTCTTTTCATAACACCCTGTACAGCAGATGTTCTGAAATTATCAGAACCTTTTTTCATAACTAAACGGTAAATGCCTACCACTTCAGGTTTCATCTTAATAATGATATCTGCAATAAAATTTTTCCTTGTTGTATTAGCTGTTACAATAGCTGAAATAATATTGTTTGGAACACTTTTATAATTTGCTAACAGCTGTTTGGTATCCTTAGGTAAACAGTATCCACCATAACCAAAGGAAGGATTGTTATAGTGGTTACCAATTCGTGGATCAAGTGCTACACCTTCTATCACGTGATGACTTTTTAAATGAAAAGTTTGTGCATAAGTATCAAGCTCATTAAAAAAAGCAATACGCATAGCAAGATACGCATTAGAAAATAATTTTACTGCTTCTGCTTCAGATGAGTGCATATACAAAACAGGAACATCTTGTTTCGTTATTGCTTTCATCATAACAGATGTAAACTCTTTTGCTCTTTCAGTATGATCTCCAACAATAATTCTTGACGGGTGAAGGCAATCATACAACGCTTTACTTTCACGAAGAAATTCAGGAGAAAACAAAATGTGCTGGTAATGATATTGCTTTCTTATTTTTTCAGTAAAACCAACAGGAACAGTAGATTTTATAATAATTGTTGTCTTATCATTAATTATTAAAATATCATGAATCACTGACTCAACTGTTTTTGTATTAAAATAATCTGATTCAACATCATAATCAGTAGGCGTACAAATAATTACAAATTTTGCATTTTTATAAGCTTTCTCTTTGTTTAAAGTAGCCGTAAGTGATAATTTCTTTTCAGCTAAGTATTTTTTAATGTAATCATCTGCAACTGGTGATTCCTTTCTGTTAATGGCAGAAACTTTTTCAGCAATAATGTCAGTAGCATATACTTTGTGTTGTTGAGCTAAGAGTAGGGCATTTGATAAGCCAACATAGCCTATACCGGCAATTGCAATTTTCATGATCAATTGATAGGGTTATACTGCTGTTTTATTTAAAGAAGGTTACTATGCTAAAACTTAAGTGTAAATGATTGCTGTATGGAAAAATATAGTGTAGTTAAATAATAACATACCATCATCTGTGCAGCCTTCAGAATCATTATAAATTAAAAAATTACCGATAAACTTGCAAAGACTTTAATAGCATTATGGTAATTTTGCCAGCCTGTTTACACTTTTATATTCTCTGTATTTAAGTTTCAAATATGATAAAATGACTTATACCATTTTACAAAACGACGAATGCCTGTTTCTATATCCACTTGTGGTTGATATCCGGTTGCAGAAAATAACGCTGTTGTATCAGCCCACGTTGCATGTACATCTCCCTGTTGCATATCGGTAAAATTTATTTTTGCTTTTATGCCAAGCTCTTTCTCCAATACTTTAATAAATGTCATTAATTCAACTGGTTTACCATAACCGATATTATATAACCGATGCAATATGTTATTTTTATTCATTTTGTTTGGCTCAATACTGCTGATTGTCGTGTTACCAGGAATGATACTCTGAATACGCATAATGCCTTCAACAATATCATCTATATAAGTAAAATCCCTGCTTAACCTACCATGATTATAAATATCAATTTCCTTACCCTGACACATTGCCGTTGTAAATTTGAACAATGCCATATCAGGTCTTCCCCATGGTCCATAAACTGTAAAAAAGCGTAACCCGGTAGCAGGAAAATTATATAAATGAGCATAAGCATGACTCATTACTTCATTGGCTTTTTTAGTGGCAGCATACAATGATATAGCGTGATCTGTATTGTCTGTTACTGAAAATGGTATCCTGGTATTTGATCCATAAACTGAACTTGAGGACGCATAAACCAAATGCTCTGTTCCATATTGGCGACAGCTTTCAAGAATAGTGAGATGACCTGTCAGGTTGCTGTCAGCATAAGCCATGGGATTTTCTAATGAATAACGTACACCTGCCTGAGCCGCTAAGTGAATTACGCGGTTAAACTTTTCTTTACAAAACAGATGATCAATATTTTTTTTATCTGTAAGATTTAACTTAATAAATTTAAAGTTGGTATTTAATTTTAATTGTTCAAGACGGGCTTTTTTTAACAGAATATCGTAATAGTTGTTTAAATTATCCAGACCAATAACTTCAAAACCCGCATGACATAATTTTTTACAAACGTGAAACCCTATAAATCCTGCTGCACCTGTTACTAAAAAACGCATTGAATTTTCCTTTTAAAAAGCATACAGAATCTTTTATTGACTTTTATGTTCTTCAAACCATGCCTGAAACATTAAAATATTCCACAGAAGATAAGACCAGTTTCTGTGTCCGCTCAAATGCTCATGCCACAGTTTTCTTACCGGTTGTGAATAAAAAATTCCTTCCTGTTCCAGTCGTGACTGATTGAGTAAAGACGCTGCCCACTCTTTTAAAGAACCTTTTAACCAGTATTGTAAAGGAATGCCAAACCCCATTTTAGGACGATTAACCAGCTTCTCAGGAACATATCTATACAGTAACTGCTTTAATAACCATTTTTGAATACCTCCCTGATATTTATAACTAAAAGGCAAAGACCAAATGAATTCAACAATGTTGTGATCAAGTAAAGGAATTCTTGTCTCCAGCGAGATACTCATTGCCGCCCGATCAACTTTTGTTAAAATATCATCAGGAAGATAGGTGAGTGTATCAACTGCCATCAGTTTTTCGTGATCATTTAATGTTTTGAATCTTTCAGAAAAGTCACTGAAATAGGTAGGAGGTTCCTCTCCTGAGATAACCAGTGATTCAGGATGCTGGCTTAATGAAATAACCTTGTAATACAGCTCTTCTATTGTTAAAGCTTTTAGAAGATGAGCACTTTTGTGTAATCTGTCTCCGGTTATGGGAAGCCGCTGACCAATTAACAGCACTTTTAATAATTTATTCCACGTATCAGGAGAAAAGTATTCAATACTTTTTATACCTGCTCTTTTTAACCATTCCGGAAAAAAGCATAATATTTTCCATATTTTTTGCCCCAGTTTGTAACGATTATAGCCACAAAATAACTCATCACCCCCATCACCTGACAATGCAACTGTCACCTGCTCTTTTGCCAGTGCAGCCACAAGAAATGTAGGTATTTGTGAAGAATCTGCAAAAGGCTCATCATACATCTGTGGTAATTTTGGAATAACATTTAGCGCCTGCTCGGAAGAAACATATAACTCTGAGTGTTCTGTTCCCAGGTGTTTAGCAATAGCTTTAGCCTGTTTTGCTTCATTGTAGTCTTGTTCATTAAAACCGATAGTGAATGTTTTTACAGGTTTTAATGATTGTGCCTGCATCAATGCAACAATTGTCGACGAATCAATACCGCCTGATAAAAAGGCACCTACCGGGACATCAGCAAGCATTTGCTTTTTTATTGACTGATTCATTAATCGTTCTAAGCGATCAAGCGCTTCCTGCACAGAGCCTGTAAATGGATGTTGAGCACCTCTGATAATGGTATCCTGTGCAGACCAATAGTTAATTTTTACAGGGGTTGTCTGATGTTGAAAAACTTCAAGTAAACATCCGGGTTCCAGTTTAAAAATATCTTTATAAACAGAATAAGGTACAGGAATATAACCATGTCTTATCAAAAGAGAGATAGCACCTCTGTCAATATTGCCTGTGAAATCAGGGTGTACTTTTAATGCTTTTAACTCAGATCCAAAAAGAAAATTTTTTTGTTGCCAGCCATAATACAGTGGTTTTTCACCTAATCTGTCCCGCCCTAGGGTAAGTTTTTTTGTGTGTTTATCCCAGACAGCAAAAGAAAACATCCCTTCCGTTTTTTTAATTGTATTGAGAATACCCCATGCATCAAAACCGGCTAACAGTGTTTCTGTATCTGAATGTCCATGCCAGATAACATTTTCTCTTTTTAACAGATCCCGAAGTGAAAAATGGTTATATATTTCACCATTGAATACCAGCACATAACGTCCACTCTTTGAAATCATCGGTTGATGTCCGGCAGAAGAGAGATCCTGAACAGCCAGACGTCTGTGACTAAAGCCAATACCAGAATTTTCGTCCAGCCAAACACCATCATCATCAGGTCCTCTGTGAGAGATAGCTTCTCCCATTTGTTTTAAAACTAAAAATTTTTCCTTATTAATAAGAGAGGATGAAAAAAAACCAGCAAAACCACACATAAAAAAACACGCTACCGCCCATCGACTTACGCTTTATGTCGTACAGCAATACTATTTAGTTAAAAATGGATGCTTTCACAGTAGTAAAAAAACAGGAATAATATTGATACAGAGTAAACTGTGAGTGCTATAACGACATTATCAACATACTACTCAGGATTTATATAATTTATTGATGAAAAAAATATTCACCATGCAATAAAAAACTAATTACCTTGAAGCGAGTTATTTGCTGAAGAATGTTATGATGCTGCTCAGCTTGTCTGATCGGGAAATACCTGTTATCTCCAATGATAAAAGCAAAGTAACCCCCCGGGCAGTACAGCAAAACAGATTAAGATGGTTATTTTTATTAAATTATTTAGCATATAGCGGTTTATCAACCATATGCCGGTAAAGAGATAATTTTATTAACTCAGATTTTTTACATAACAAAGCTAAATATTCTTTCATCTAACTTTAGTTATAAATGCTTAAGCCATATTTATTAAAACAAGTTTTAACTCAGGTTGTTTTGTACAAATTGTATAGATAGTCTCAGGCACGAGGTTTGTCAAAGAAACATATTCAAATTCAATAATAACAGCAGCTGTTGATTATTTAGAACGCTATATTATTTTTTGATAATTTAAATTTAGAAATTTTCAGATAACAGAATAGTTTGAACTGAATTGATTACAAATTCAGGAATGTATTTATAAAGATAATCCTTATCTGCTGTTAAAAATTACACAAAAAAAATTTTAATTATCTATTCTTAAAACAGATCACCTTATTGTCTTTCAAAACAACATCAAAAATCAATTCAAACAGGGAAACAATAAAATTGTTATGGAGTTATGATTAAATGTGAAAACTTTCTGCTTTAAAAAAATATACAGCTACATATTTTTTATAAACTCTTTTCACTTGTTTATTTTTTTTAGTCAACTATTTTTAACTGTATTGGACGCATCACCTGTAAAATTATCATTTCCTGGTAATCAACAAGCACCATCTGTCCCTTCTATTAATCAAAATGCAGACAGTCAGTATTCAGATAATTATAAAATAGCCACTCATAATCAACGATTAACTGATACAGGCAATCAAACAGAACCATGGTCTAATGCCTTTAATTTTAATAAAACATGGAATACGCAGACAGATCCGCGTACAGGTATATTAACCGTTTTTATAAAAGTCGGTAGCATGATAAGTAATTTTGGGCATGGTCCTGATGTTGATCTTAAAGTCAGCTATAACAGCAATAGTATTGATGATCCTGATGAGTTGGGTATTGGCTGGTCATGGAATTTAACCCATTTTTACCCCTGGTTAAATCAGTTAATTACCAGCACAGGACAAAATTTTCATTTAATAAAAGAGGCGGATGATCAGTGGAAACCGCTTTATCATAAATTAAAAGATATTAATATTCGTAGTGACAAATATAAAAATTTGATTGTCACTCATGCAGATGGTTTGCGTGAAATAC
>JAPORK010000522.1:0-4694 GCA_026710285.1 Endozoicomonadaceae bacterium
CCGCAGACCATTGGCATACGTAATAACTAAACCGTCTGCTTTACTACCCGTAATCTGAATATCTTTTAATTTATGGTACTGAGGCAACCACTGACCATCAGCTTTTTGTTGTAAATTATAAGATTTTCCCTGTGAAGTAGATAACTGATTGGTCACCGGATTAAAGTGAGTTAAATTAAAGTTCCACCCCTGACCAAGACCGTCCGGATCAGCTAAACTATTACTACTGTAACTGACCTGTAGATTAATATTTGGTCCGTGATCTAAATTGCTTATCATGCTGCCTACTTTAACATAGGCCATCAGTATACCGGTACGGGGGTCAACCTGTGTACCCCAGCTTTTTTTAAAATTAAATGCGTTAGACCATGGAGAAGATCCTCCTTCATCAGATCCTAACAAATGCTTTTTTTTAACTTCAGTTTTTGTTGTCGTTTTTATTTGTTTTTCAATATAGCTATTAATATCAGGTGTTTTTACTGTTGTTGCTTTTTGCAATAAATTCATCTGCTTATCCATCCCTGTCTTTGTAAATACAACAGAAGATGAATGACAAAAAAAAGATAAAGTTAATAACAAAAAAGATATTATCTGTATAATTGTTATTATAATTTTTTTCACTACAAATTCACCTTTTTAAAATACATCTTAAAAACACCAGAAAATATTTTTAAAGTTACTAATTAAAAAACTACTCTTATTTCATAACAATTAAATTCCTCATCAATCGCTTTTTATTTTTAAAATTTACTGCCAAAAATTGTTAAAAAGCATGACATCATAAAAAAATATGTACCAGAGACATAAATATTAATAATTTCGTAACATTCATTGGACATGAAAACTGCTATACAAGTTCAAAAAGAAGTCTTATGTTGTTTAGTTAGTCGTTAGATATTTTTTTATATTACAACAAAAAATATTAGCGGCAAACTCAAATATCAGCTTGTGGATACTTGCAGCACTAACCCGCCCGCTGGCTGAGCCAAAGCCACGGTTTTCTACCAAAACGGTATATTCAATAGCAGACAGACAACCTGCCAGAATAAAAATAAGCGCTTTAAAAAATGTGATTGAGATACAGACCCTGAAGGGCGAGGCTTTACGGCGTGCAACCCGGTAAGCCTGATGGCTGGTGAATTGACTTTCCGCATTATATCTGTTCCTCTTGACTGGTGACTACCGGATATAATGCAGAAGTCAATTTACAGAATTCATTGAAATTTAAATTTTATCCCTTCTGCAGATTGTTCATGTTCCCGATTAGTTTTAAACTTTTTTTGCAGATAGTGCTGCCATACCGGTATAAGATGCTGGTGTTAATCTTAGTAATTTATCTCGTTCCGCCTCAGGAATGTCAAGCTGGCTAATAAACTTGTGCAGCGATTCTCTGTCAATCTGTTTTCCGCGGGAAAAGGCTTTTAGCTTTTCGTACGGGGCATCAATGTTATAACGGCGCATTACTGTTTGCACCGGTTCAGCCAACACTTCCCAGGCATTATCAAGATCTTCTGTAAGACGAGTCTCATTAACTTTTAATTTATGAATACCTTTCAGGGTTGACTGAATAGCTATAAGAGTATGCGCCAGTCCTACACCGAGATTACGTAGTACCGTTGAGTCTGACAAATCTCTTTGCCAGCGAGAAATGGGTAATTTTTCAGCAAGATGTCCTAATATCGCATTAGCAATACCCATATTACCTTCAGAGTTTTCAAAATCAATGGGGTTGACTTTGTGCGGCATGGTAGAAGAACCGACTTCATTTGCAGCAACCTGTTGGCTAAAGTAACCCAAAGAGATGTAGCCCCAGATATCGCGATTGAAATCATTCAGTATATTATTAAAATGACGTATAGTATCGAAGAGTTCGGCAATATAGTCATGCGGTTCTATTTGAGTTGTATAAGGGTTCATTTGCAACCCCATGTGTGAAATAAATGCTTCTGCGTTTGCCGCCCAGTCCACTTCAGGATAAGTTACCAAGTGAGCATTATAGTTACCTACCGCCCCGTTAATTTTTGCAAATACAGGTATTTCTGCTAATTTTTGCAGCTGTCTGTCTAAACGATACACCGTATTCGCCATCTCTTTCCCTAATGTGGTAGGTGTCGCACTCTGACCATGCGTGCGGGAAAGCATGGGTACATCTGCATGTTGATGTGCTAAAGAGCGAATAGCACTAATAACATAGCTCATGTTTTCAGTAATAATTTCCTTGCCTGCCTTTAACATCAGCGCATGACAGAGATTATTAATATCTTCAGAAGTACAGGCAAAGTGAACAAATTCACAATAGAGTTGTAATTCCACATGAGATTGCATTTTTTCTTTGATAAAATATTCAACTGCTTTTACATCATGATTGGTGATTTTTTCAATATCTTTGATGTGCGCAGCATCCTGTTCAGAAAAATTATCAATTAATGCTTCAAGAAAAGTATTCGCGGCTTCTGAAAAAGGGCGTATTTCATGAATTTGCTGGTGGTTTGCCAGCTGTTGCAACCAATGGACTTCTATCATAACCCGCAAACGAATCAGACCGTACTCACTAAAGTATGGGCGGAGAGAGTCCACCTTATCATGGTAGCGTCCGTCCACAGGAGAAAGTGCAGTCAGAGATGAAAGTGCCATTATTACCCTCTTAATATTAAGTTAAATTTTTTAATTACTATTATCATTAAATTTACAGACTAAACGTATCCGTCCAGTATATTCAGTATCGGTTTACGTTTCCATGGCAAAACTAGATGCAAGCTCTTTCCACCTGTTTGTTGCCACAAGACAGCAGCTCGTATCCCCGACAGTAAAAGTGCCCGAATTTTATGGGTATTTTTTTCATTATGTAAATGTTGCGATTTACCAATGACATGAATTCGTGGCAACAGTGTACTGATACTTTCTCTGTAGAGAGTCGCCAGGCGGGTAATCACTATATTGTCAAACTCTTTTCCTGATTTTTCCAGATATTCTCGCTGCCGTAAAATTTGTTTAATCTGCTCACCGATATAGTCTTGTACAGACTTATTTTTTTTCATCGTCTTTGAGAGTTTGATCAACATCAAAGCATAACGTAAAATATGTTTATTCTTAACATCAGAACTTTTTTTTAGAATTGCTTTCAATAGCTTAAAACCAAATAATACATCTTTTGGACTATAAACTTCACTCACACTGCCTGGAGAAACAACAAACAGGCTATCAATACAGGCAGAAACAAAGCTTTCTTCTGCACATCCTTTTGCTGCCAATTCATGAACCAGTCCGGAACACTGAAATATAGCTGCAAGCGCTATCGTTCGATCTTTATCGGTGTAAATCATGGATATCTAACCACCTTCTTTTTGGTTGATAGTGTGCAATGTATCAGGATCATCAATACAAGCAATAGCACGCTCAATCACACCTCCCCCCAGACACTGATCCCCTTTGTAAAAAACAACAGATTGTCCAGGTGTTACTGCACGTTGCGGTTTTTGAAAAATCACTTTGTAATTATTTTGATGCTCTGTAATCCAACAAGGTTCATCTTGTTGACGATAACGTATTTTAGCAGATAACTGCTTTAAACAGGCAGGCGGAGAACCAATCCAGTCAATCTGTTCTGTAATCAGCCCCTGAGAGTAGAGTTCCGGATGTTCTGCTCCCTGGACTACAATCAGCACATTGCGGTTAAGATCTTTAGATGCCACAAACCAGGGATCATCAGATAAATCTTTAACACCACCAATACCCAGTCCTTGTCGCTGACCGTTTGTATAATACATCAACCCCTGATGGCGACCAATGACTTTACCGTCACCGGTTTCAATATCGCCCGGCTGTGCAGGAATATACTGCTGCAGAAAATCACGAAAGCGTCGCTCACCAATAAAACAAATACCGGTACTGTCTTTTTTACTATGCGTTGCCAGTTGATGCTGCGCTGCAATCTCTCTGACCTCACTCTTATGCAGCTCACCCAGAGGAAACAGTGTTTTTGCCAGCTGTGGTGAGCTAACAGCGTATAAAAAATAACTTTGATCTTTTAGTGGATCAGTGCCTTTGAACAGACCCGTATACTGCTGTTCACCCTGGTGGACTATTTGTTGTCTTGCATAGTGTCCTGTGGCAATGTAGTCTGCGCCAAGATCCATGGCATAATCCAGAAAAGCCCGAAACTTTATCTCCCTGTTACAAAGAATGTCCGGGTTAGGTGTCCGCCCTGCACGGTATTCAGATAAAAAATGCTCAAATACATTGTCCCAGTATTCCGCTGCAAAATTTGCTTTGTGCAGGTGTACACCCAGCTGATCAGCAACACACTGTGCATCCGCCAGATCAGTTTTGGCAGTACAGTATTCGGTTCCATCATCTTCTTCCCAGTTTTTCATAAACAGACCTTCTACCGCATACCCTTGCTGTTTTAAAAGCAAAGCCGCCACTGAAGAGTCAACACCACCGGACATACCAACAATAACACGGGGTGACATAGTAAGGTTTTTCTCCATATTTTTCATTGAGTGTAAATATTTCAGATTAATTTATTTTGTTCTATTTTAACCTTTGAAAAAATCAGGTCCAGTGAGAAGTCACTTTTTTCGCAAATATTGCGGTTTTTCCTGAGGCTATTGTGAGTGAACAAAAGAAAAGAACACGCTAAAACAGACAAGAAGTTTACAGCAAACGCATGATACAGAAAGAAAATCTTCCAG
>JAPORK010000522.1:4704-6003 GCA_026710285.1 Endozoicomonadaceae bacterium
TAAATCGAATCCGCTTTTTTTGAGTATGAAAAACCCAGGGAAGGAGCACAACTCTCTATTTTTTTAACATTTTTCCAACATTTGTGTCTGCAAGGTTTATCTGTTTTTTAGTATGGTCTGCCAGGCTAATGTTCCAGTCCTGCAATACTTTTGCTTCATAAATTCTGAAATCAACCGGAGATATAGGATACTTGAAGTTTTTTGTTTCGGATTTAATATGCACCGCAGTAACCTCATCCCCTTTGACATGCGCATGGATTTGTAATTTATATTTTGAAAAGATCATCACATGTAATTTTTGTTTTTTCTCTTCTGTTATAAAGTATTTATCTGGCTTAATCTCAGCTCTTTGTATTGACTGTTCCAGCTGTTTCATTTGTTTAATCATTTTTCATCAATCCCTGATAGCCCTTTTTAAGCATAAACAAGGTACAGAAATGCGTCAAAGATAACCACAACAGCGTTGTTCAAACCGTAAAGCTGATTTTGTAGAACCGAGATTTTTATATACAGCAGTACTTTTTATGCAGATAAAATCTTGTCTTCATCTGCTGTCTGGACTTTAATCAATAAATATTTTTACTTTTCCGGTACGCTTTTTTGATTGTAAGAATAAATGACGGTTAAATGAGACGCTAAACAACCGGTATATTTTTGTAAATACACCCACCAATAAAAACAGGAGAATCTGATGACAACAGCAGTCCCGCTTTTTTTACACGGAAAATCACAAAACTCTGCCACTACAGAACACCTTGATGTTATTAATCCTGCCACACAAGCCATTCTGGCAAAAGTACCGCTGGCAACAGATGATGAAATTGAGCAAGCTGTTACCGCCGCATCTGCCGCTTTTAAGAGCTGGAGAAACACGCCCGCATTACAAAGGTCACGATTAATGATGCGTTACCAGGCTCTGTTAAAAGAACATCAAAAATCCATCGCAACAATACTTAGCCAGGAGACAGGCAAGATATTTGATGATGCCATGGGTGATGTGTGGCGAGGTATTGAAGTGGCAGAGCAGGCAGCAAATATCACGACAAACCTGCTGGGTGACTCACTCAAAGATGTTGCCAGCAATATTGATACGATCTGTTATCGTTATCCACTGGGTGTCTGCCTGGGCATAACACCATTTAACTTTCCAGCAATGATTCCTTTATGGATGTTTCCTTTGGCTATTGCCTGTGGCAATACATTTATTCTCAAACCATCAGAACAGGACCCCATGACATCAGTCAGGCTGGCTGAACTATTTTATGAAGCGGGCGCTCCGGAGAATATCCTGCAGATTAT
>JAPORK010000123.1 GCA_026710285.1 Endozoicomonadaceae bacterium
TCTCTGTTCTGAAAACTTTTTGTACTTTCGCTTGTGCCTCAATATTTGTAATTATACGTTTTCTCATTTCTTCCTGCGGTTTAGTCCATCTCATTTTTCCACGTTCAGCTTCTGTCTGTTTCGTTGTTAAAGCAATGATGGATATTTCTAATTTTTCCGGAGATTTATCGTGATATTGCTGATCAGCGAATGAGGATAATTCGGCTTTCAAAAAAACTGGGAACAGTAGTGCTAAAACGCCTGCTGTTTTAAGTGATTTTGTAAATTGCATATTTTTCTCCTGCTGAGATTATTTAATATCTAACTGGTTATCTGTGCTGTTGCGATGAAATAAACAAAACCAGATCTGTATTCAATCTCCTTTAAATGACAGAAAAGTGTTTTATTCTTTTCCTCATAGTGCTTCGGACAATATTGAAATTTCTATGTAAACACAAGCTGTGCATAGCAAAAAAGTAATGCTATTCCTCTATATCATGATTGAAGCACGTCCCTGTTTCGACAGGCTTCTCTTCTATCTTGGCAAATGACATTCCCCTTGCACTCAATACATAAAAATCGTCTTTAAAAGCAAGGTAAGCAGTGTAGGTTTTACCTGTTTCTATATGTTTTGGTTGCGATGGTCCAAAAAAAGATTTGGCGTACTCTTTGATTTCATAGTAAATGTTAATTATTTGACCTTCTGTTAAGTTGCTCTCTGTTCTGAAAACTTTTTGTACTTTCGCTTGTGCCTCAATATTTGTAATTATGCGTTTTTTCATTTCTTCCTGTGGTTCAGTCCGTCTCCTTTCTCCAGGTTCAGCTTCTGTCTGTTTCGTTTTTAAAGCTACGATGGATATTTCCAGTTTTTCCGGAGATTTATCTTGATATTGCTGATAAGCAAATGGAGATAATTCAGCTTTCAAAAAAACCGGGAACAGTAGTGCTAAAACACCGGCTATTTTAAGTAGTTTTGTAAATTTCATATTTTTCTCCTACTGAGATTATTTAATATCTAACTGGTTATCTTTGTTGTTGCGGTGAAATAAACAAAACAAAATCTGTCTTTAATCCGCTTTAAATAACAGAAAAGTGTTTTATTCTTTTCCTCATAGTACTTCGGAAAATATTGAAAATACCTGAACAGAATTACAGACTTATCACGCAATGTATCAGCAAAATTAGACTGCTTTGGTTTCTGATATGCTGTCAGACATTATTCCTTCTGAATTAATTACTGCGGTTAGTCAAAGGGAGCTATCTGTGGAGCGGCATTATATATTATTATGATTAAAGACACCCCCATTTATACAGACTACTAATGTGATAAATAAGACAGGGAAGCGATAATGATATCTGTTAACCAAACCAGCTCCTATATGATACCGGGAGTCGTCAATAACACCCTCTCGGCAGCTTCATGGATAAATAAAACCATTACTCCTGTATTAAACAATAGTGCTCAGCTAATGACCGCAGCGGGTAAAATAATAGCTCCTTATAAAAACTTTTTATCAGCATGCCAGCCGGTATTAACTAGTGCAGGCTGTGAAGCTGCATACAGCTATTATCAGGAAAAACAACTTCTGCATGAAAACCAGAACACACAGACAGACAAACAAAAAAATACCGCTGATACGGCAGATAATGAGCGTCTGTCAGCTCAAAGAGAGACATTACAAACATTATACGAACAACCGGTCTGGAGCAGAATGGAAACCAGCACTACATTGCTCAGCACACTGGCATGGAATGGTGTGTCTGCGCTGATAGCCGGAGCAACAGCTCCTGCTATCATTCCGACTACGGCTTCAGCTATTTTAGTAACAACAGGTTCAACTTTAGCAACAAGAATGATCAAACGCTCTGTTTATGCCTACAGAATTTCACAGCTGGACAGTGAGATGAAACACTTCAACCAGTCTGAAGTCCCACAAAAAAAACTAAAAATATCGATAAAAAAAAGTGAAAAAGTCACGTCACTTAAAACAAAAGCCGGAAAAACCAGATACCGTAAACGTCCTGCCCCTTATTAGTAAGCCGGACCATACAATGAATAAAAATACCTGGGGAGTTACCATTGAGCTTTAATGAATTTCCGGAAAAATTTATGGCTAAGGATCGTACCCATTATTTCGTGTACGTTTCCTGATAAAGCAGTTGCCAATTATCTGACATTATCACAAAATACATGCTATGCAGTATTCGGATGTTCTGTGTTATGTTTGGCTATATTAGAAATTAACGCATAAACACTTCAGCTGCCAGAGATTTGTGGTTTGCTTTTCACCCGCCTGATGTATTTGTCAGACCGGATAGTAATGCCCCTGACCACAAGGACTGATATTATTGTCAGCAACAAAACCAGGGTTTAACTTTAAGTATTTTGCACCAACATGGATAAACATATAATGAGAGTATTAGGCATAGAATCTTCCTGTGATGAAACCGGTGTGGCACTTTATGATGGTCAGCAAGGCTTATTAGCTGATGTGCTGTACAGCCAGTCAGATATGCACAATGAATATGGTGGCGTTGTGCCTGAGCTTGCTTCCAGGGACCATATTCGCAGAGTATTACCTTTAATAAAGGATGTACTGTCCAAAGCAAAACTGTCTGAAGCATCAATTGATGCCATTGCCTATACCCGGGGACCAGGTCTTATGGGGGCACTGCTGGTAGGTAGCTGTATTGCAAAAGCTTTGGCATTTGGCTGGAATATTCCACTTATTGGGGTACACCATATGGAAGGTCACTTGCTGGCACCCATGCTTGAAGACAATCCTCCGGCTTTTCCTTTTGTTGCGCTGCTGGTTTCAGGGGGACATACACAACTTATTGAAGTCAGAAATATTGGTGATTATCATCTGCTTGGTGAATCACTTGATGATGCAGCAGGTGAAGCATTTGACAAAGCTGCAAGCATGCTGGGACTAAGTTATCCCGGAGGACCACAGATTGCTTTGCGTGCAAACAATGGCGATCCGCAACGTTTTACTTTTCCAAGACCCATGACCGATCGTCCGGGACTAGATTTTAGTTTTAGCGGACTGAAAACATTTACACTCAATACAGTTAACACTCACAAGCAAAAAAACACCCTGGATGAACAGACAATCAATGATATTGCCAGGGCATTTGAAGAAGCTGTTGTTGACACTCTGATTATTAAAGCTTCCCGTGCACTTAAACAAACAGGTCTTAAGCGCTTAGTTATTGCAGGTGGTGTCAGTGCAAACAAACGGCTCAGAGATTCACTAACAAGAAGAATGTCACAACATAATATTGAAGTCTGCTATCCCCGGTTAACATTCTGTACAGATAATGGTGCAATGATTGCTTATGCTGGTCATTGTCGTTTAGTGGCCGGACAACGAGATGAGGAGAGCCTACATCCTATGCCGCGCTGGTCACTGGAATCTTTATCTAAAATATAATTGATGTGGCAATTTGTGCATAAGTATCTGACCGGGTATTAAATCACAAATAATAAAAAAAACAATAACTAAGGATGAATCAAGGTCTTACATACAGGCTTAATTGTCACTCTTTTGCGGTGGTCTTTTTGTATAATAAGAAGGATTACCTGTTATGCTACTCTCAATCTTTATATGCTCTGCTCCACATGAACATTGTAAAAAGCATATAAAATTGTTATTCTGTTAACTGATTTACATTACAGATAAATAAACATGGCTGAAATAAAACCTGATTTACTCAGCTTACACAATAATAGATATCCGGATCGTTATTGACATGTTCTGCACAGGCACTGCTACCATTAATCAGCTCGCATAAAAACGAACAGACAATGCATGAACAGAAATCTCAATGACCCTTTATAGGCATATATTATTGTTATGGAGAGATGCCACTAATTTTGAATGCTATACTGTAAATCTACTTATAATCAATCAGTTGTATAAATAATAGGATCTTTTAATGAGTGTCGGAAATATATTATCTAATGTTTTTGGTCGTTCGCCAGTAAAAAATATAAAAAAACATATTGCTAAATCACACGAATGTGTTAGCTATCTGCCAGCTTTTTTTGAAGCTACATTTCTACAGGACTGGCAAAAAGCAGAAGAGCTACAGTTAAAAATAAAAAAACTTGAAGAAGAAGCAGATACGATGAAACGAGAAATTCGTCTTTCTCTGCCTAACAGTCTTTTTCTGCCAATTCCCCGTGCCGATCTGCTGAAAGTCATCACAGCACAGGATAAGCTTGCTAACGTGGCTAAAGATATTGCTGGTTTAACTTATGGGCGTAAAATGGTTTTCCCCCAGGAGATAAAACAGTTATTTACATCTTTTGTAAATCGCAGTATTGACAGTTCTGCTCAGGCTCTCAAAGCAATGAATGAAATAGATAACCTGATTGAAACAGGTTTTCGAGGAACAGAAGTTAACGTTGTAGAAGGAATGATCAACACTTTAGAAGATATTGAGAGCGAGACTGACTCGCAACAGATAAAAATTCGTAACCTTCTGTTCTCTATTGAAAAAGATCTGCCACCTGTTGACGTTATGTTTCTTTATAAAATTATTGACAGGGTGGGTGATCTTGCCGATAAAGCACACGCAGTAGGTAGTTACCTTGAGTTAATGTTAGCGCATTGACGGGTAATTTTTTAATGACTTACAGCAAAAATTCTAACAATTCTATTTTAGGTTTGCATAATTTTGTTAGCATCTTTTCATAATCTTTTATACAAAATGAAAATAATGAGAAGTGCTACTGTTTTTTGTTTTTCGAAGCACATAATAGCTACACGACAAGAAACAGTGGCTTTTTCGCTATAATCTGCAAAAAGATTATAAACAGGCACGAATATCAAAAAAAATAGCTTGCTGAAGAAGCTACAAAAGTATTTACTACGATCAGCATACGGTTGCAGAAATTTATAGTAAAATAGTTCTGGTAAAAATTTTTATTTTATTCTGCCACTTTGTAACAGACAGCAATGGATAATTGCAGATAAAGCAAACTGTAAACATCTTGTTTTGCAGCGATATATCAACCGGAAGAAAAATAATATGGTAACACCCAGAATACTTTACCAGCAAAGCCTGCAAAATCATCAGCTGATATCTGACCCTGTACAGGTAGTTGTTATTGATAAGCTGCAACATTTATATGATGAACTTTTGCTAAGGCAAAAAAAAAATAATTTTTTTTATCGTCTGTTCAGATGCGGTCATAAAGCAGCCAAAGGCGTTTATATTTGGGGAGATGTAGGACGAGGAAAGACCTGTCTGGTAGATATGTTTTATAAATGCCTTCCTTTTAAAAATAAAATCCGCCTGCACTATCACCGCTTTATGCAGCAAATTCATGCAGACCTGAAAAGATTCAAAGGAGAAAAAGATCCGCTGTCTTACGTTGCCAAACAATTTGCAAAAAGAACATGCATTATTGTATTAGATGAATTTTTTGTCAATGACATTGCTGATGCAATGATTCTTAGCCGCCTGCTTATATTTTTGTTTTCACAAGGTATTACACTCGTTACAACGAGTAACATTCATCCGGATAATTTGTATCACGATGGATTGCACCGGACCCGCTTTTTACCTGCTATTGACTTAATTAAAGGTAATATGGATGTAGTAAATCTCAACGGTGCAACAGATTATCGTTTAAGGACACTGGAGCAAGCTCCTGTTTACTATTTTCCTGTCAATGCGTACACTGTGCAACAGATGGAATATAGTTTTACGCAACTTTCCGGTGGCAGTCATATCGAAAATTCACCTAATCTGGAGGTGGAAGATCGAATTATTCCTGCTGTTTATCTGACTCACGGTATGGTTTGGTTCCGGTTTAACGCATTATGTGATGGACCAAGAAGTCAAAATGATTACATTGCACTTGCCTGCGAATACCACACTGTTTTTCTTGAAGGTGTGTACGTCATGACGGCAGATAATGAAGATATCATGCGACGATTTATTGCTTTAGTTGATGCATTTTATGACAACAGTGTAAATTTGATTATTGCAGCAG
>JAPORK010000017.1 GCA_026710285.1 Endozoicomonadaceae bacterium
GATTATAACACCAGTCTGCCTGTTGTATATTAAATGTATTTCCGTCAGCGACCTGATCAGCAAGAACAGGCATTGTAGAAATTATACGGCAGGGATCAATATTTCCACTAAAATTAGTATTTTTTACACAACCGAAAAGTGGATAAGCTGAACTGTAGGCAGAAAGCGTATGATTCCCTGTTGCAATTATTCCGGAAAAAGGTGTATGACAGTTTGGGTAAAGTGGTAAAGGGTGTTCGTCAGATAAACGAATATCTTCTGCCAGTTTATAATGACCTTTGGCATCACCTGTTAAATCCTGGGTGAAATTATGCTGAAATAGAGGAATATAGCTATCCGGATAACAGTTGCCATCAGACCCACATTGAGGAGCAGGCACTGTTAATCCATAGGCGCTTCTCATAACAGCACTTAGTATGCATCCGGTTAAAAGAATCTTTGCAACCGATTTTATTCCATTATCTGTTGACGGCACAGTACTTCCATGATCAGTAATCATCTGTTGCATTTCTTCATAATTGTGAGCAAGGTTATCAGATGAATAAGAAGTTACTGTTCTTTTATCATCAGATTCATAAGTAGTAAAGATATGATTTCTTTTGTATTCAAATCCTCTTCCGCAAAGAGAATAAAGGCGTTGTGATCGGGTCTTCTGATCTATCTTTGCAAAATCAGGAAGCATGGTTAGTCGCTCGGAAATAGTAGGTTTTCTCTTTTGCATTGAAAACATTTTTTTCAGATTATCCCAGGATAAAAAAGAGAACCATTGATTATTTTTTTTTGGTATCAAATCTTCTTGTGTAAACCATGGGCTTTCTAAAAACGCTAAGATAGTGATTGCAACAGAATCTCCTTGTTCTGCACGCTGTTGCAGATTAAATAACATTCCTTTTACTGTGATTGTCAATGTTTTTATATCTTGATCATTATTTACATAATGTAATGATCCGTAATATTTTAACAGGTAGTCGAACAACCCCCACTCTGTAATGGGTACTATTTTTTTTTGATCAATCAAATTAAGAACTCTGTCAAAAGAAAATACACCATTTAATTTTTCGGATGAAGGCTTAACCGGATGACATGCTGATTCATGTTGTGTGTTATCTTTTGTCTTATATTCTGTTGTTGTAAAAAAAGGCAATTTATTTTCAGATAATATTCTTGTTTCATCATTAACTGCATAATAAAGAGTACCTAAAATATCGACAGGTGCATCGTTGTGATATTTTTTTAAATAATCAGATACGCTCAGTTGTCTATTCGAAGAAGAAGAGACTGTTTCTTCTCGCTCAGCTGATATTGCATTGGTTGTTATTCCCAGCATAAAAACAGACAGAAGACAAAGTGTTATTATAAATAGTCTGCTGAAGTAGTAATGAATAAAATACTCATTTAACGGTAAGAGGCTAATAACGAATGTATTGTGATTTCTTTTGTTATTTTCAAATCCTGTTTTATTCATTGTATTGCCCTCTTTAATTATAGATTTTTTTAATGAAAGGCAAGGTTTTGCAAAATTTTTGCATAAAATAGTATAGCAACAGAATTGAAATAAAAAATTTTAAATGTAATAGCTTTATTGTTCTTTGGTAATATTTCAGTCATTATCACCAGTCCGGTATAATCAACAAGCAAAAACAAAAAAAGCATTTGATACTATAAAAAGTTGCTTCCGGCATACTCTGTCAAACATAATATCATTTCTATATTAAACGATAAATTATTATAAACCGATATATGCCAGAAAATAAGTTTTATATCAAATAGACATTTTTATTTCTAATATTAATTTTTAAACATCCGTCATAGGTCCAAGTTCACAAGGTAGCTTACAATACATCTGGTCTAACCAGTTTTCTTCTTCAAAATTTATCGATTGCACAAACCGGTAAACGTCATCAGATTTTTTACATTGTAATTTGTTAATAAAATGATTTGCAGCGTGCATCGTCATTGGCTTACCTCTTACAAAAAGACAGTCTATTAAGTACTGAGTCAGTGATTCCTGCGTTTCTTCTGTTGGCTGATATTGTTTACTGTTCACAGTGGCTTGATTATAAGCAATTGAATGTCGATATGGATGCCTACGTTCAAAAGATTTTTCAGGTTGAGTTGTTCTCATTGAGCGTGATCTTTGTAACTGTGCTGTTTCATTGGACAAAAGTTGCTGATGTCGTATCATTACCGGTGATCTTACAGAGAAGGTTACGGATTGTTTATCATCCATTGTTTCTCTCTGCTTTGTTTCAGAAATAGCAGGCATATCTCTCAGACTTTTATTTTGCAAATAGGCACTATTGCTTTCTCTGGAAAAAAAATTCCCTGCCGGGGCATTATACATACTCCTGTATTTTAATGTATTTCTTCGGTTAGAAAACGTATTTGTATGCCTGAAGCTTGATGTACGTTGTGGCTGTGATGAAAAAGTAGCAGTATCTGATTCACCATAGCTTTCTGCTTCCTGAATAATGGACATCCGCATTGAAACAGGTCTGTTTTGAGGAACAGTTTGAGTGAAAGCTGGCTGTGAGCGGGTTGTAGTATAACCACTCGTTTCTGTCTGTTGTTGCTGATTTACGCAAGGTTCATTAATACGCTGCTGATGATTGAAAGGGGATGTTCTTCTTGCAGCAGCAGACATGCTTCTGAATTCAGGTTTTTGATATCGATAATAAAACGAGTTATGCAGCGGGGTTCTTGTACTGCATGAACGTTGAAATGGGCTTAATGAAGTCATACTCATTTCATCATCATTTGTTTGCTGTTTTGCTAAAGACGGATCTGTTGTCATACCTATAGATACATTTGGTTGTTTATAAGCTACAACATCTTTTTGTGCAAAAGACGCAGTGTCTGACTGTTGAGGTGCTGGCTGTGGATTGTCAGCAGGTGCTTCTGAGTGTGAATTTACAGTATACATCCCTTTATAGCAGCAACATAGTGATCGTAAATAATTCATAAGGTATCTCCTTTTTTTTGTTATCAGATTTAAAAATCATGTAATAGTTTGTCTGTTAAAACCAAATATTTGATTTATTTGCAAACTTAAGAGTCGCTTATAAATTGATAGTTCACTGAAGTTTGATTTATGTCAGTGTTGCTTATCTGATTGTTAAAACTGCTGTAACAGAAGTATATTTTCTGTTTTGTTCTGTGATTTGTAAACCAATGATAAGTACACATGATGTACTGTCTTTCTTTGTTGGGATTATTTTTATTTAGGAAGCGAGTTAACTATCAAAAGTAAAGTTAAAAAATTTATTTAAATGTCATTAGAGTCATACTCTCTTCCCTTTTTATTTGGTGATTACAAGAATCTTTTTAAAATCCAGTATCGTAATTTTATATCATACATAAAAAAGTCTGTTGTCTTCTTTTTGGTATGATTGAAAAGCTGCTGACATAGCTTATTGAAATTGTTTTATTTAAAAATAAATATAATTTTTATTGTACAGATAAATTATCATTAACTATATTTTGATGCCGGACAGCATGTCTGAAAAATATAACATAAATTATCTCTGATAATTGCTATTATCAGAGAAGTAATATAATCACTCAATTAATCTGTATGAGGAAGTGTTAGTATGCAGTGTTGGTATTACCTGTTAAGACAAAAACAAGCATGTGAGGTCAGGTGTATCAGGAATAAATGGTACCGGTTTTTCCTTAATATACTATTTATGACTTTTAGCTTTTTGCCATTAATAATTAACCCTGCATACGGTGGAAGTGGAAGTACTGATCAAAAGAAATTACCTGATAAAACGGTATTTGTAACCAAAAAAGAACTGGCTGATAATGGGGTAGGCTGGTTAGCAGAAACACCCATGGAAGTACTGCGATTATTGCAGAAATGGGCACCTAACATGTCTGTAGAAGCATTGCATAATTATAGCTTTAAAGCGGCTCATGAACATTTAGGAGAAAGCGACAATATACGTAAAACTTTTTTTTCTTCCATTCCTGAATTTAAAAAAATCATCTCTGTTTATTCTGTACAGGAACGTTCTCCGGAAATAGCAGAAAAAGATTTTATAGCGATTACTTTGAGTGGGATGATAAAACATTTGGAAGATCAGGCAAAAGCTAAAGATCCCCGGTTTGAACAGCTGTTAAACATGTTAAATACCCCTCTGGATACTACAAAATGGTCTATCTATGATGGCGGAACAACGGATGAAGCAATTAATAATGTAGCAATGGAAGTCTATGGTACTTTTAAACGCTGGGGTAATGCAATAAAGCAAATAATATCGGGCAAAAACAGTAATGATACAGAAATTAATATAGATACCTTGTTCAGGAAGTGCCTTCAGGATTTGTATCGTATGGATGAAGAGCTGTCCGACTCTGTGCAGAAGCGCTATATTGTCAGGCTTCGGGAACCAAATCCGGCACCGGATGAGAGTGATAATGCTGAAACTGAAAGTAGTTACCGCAGTAGCTGGAGTAATGGGTCACTAAATAAAGCGATGGGAATTCTTTTGGGAGCATTGACGGTGGGTCAGTATATTAATACAGGCGCAGCCATAACAATACCCCCTGCCCTTATGCCCGGACCTGCAGCTTATACCGGTACTCCTTCTTGTCTTGCTGCAGACGGTCGGTGTATTACAGTGGGAAATGCTAATGTTACCCGTTTAATGACTAACAATCCTACAGCTAATTTTGTTGTCGGTGAAGATCTTTACGGTGATAAAATTGTAAGAAATAGTAATGTAACAGCAGCAGTGCCAGGAGAGTTCAGTGGTACTTTTTCTACCGGGGTGTACAGCCTGAAAGGGTTCCCTGTAAACGGCATTACACCTTTTTTTGAATCAATCAATAATAGTCATATTGAGTGTAACGTACCGCTAAAGAGTGGAGAAATACCTGCTAATGCTCAGCCTCTGCTCACCAGGCGTGCACTACATGCTAATAAAGTAGAAACAACATTACAATGGCCGGACAACCCTGATCATGCTTACTACACTTATCCGGTTGCAGGCAATATAACAGGTGATCATAATAAATTCATCGTAAAAAATAGTGTATCACGTAGCGCAGAGGTATTTTACTGGAACTATTTCTTAGAGCAAAAAGATACAGGGATAATTGCGACTGAAGTATCAGGTGACCGTAATAGTTTAGATCTTCAGGGAGAAATACATGTTTTTAAAACAGTAGATAATAAGGTACCAGGTAATATAGCAAAAACAATCTCTGGTTCTTATAACAGGCTGATTCAGAAAGGTCCTTTTGTAGTCAGTAGTACATTGAACTCTGATAAGATTTCTTTAACAATAGATCGCTCTGATACCAGTGTAGAGTCATCAGGTCTTCTGGAAGTGTCTGTTCCTGTAGAAGGAACAAATAGTTCAGAATGGGGAACGGTATGTGATGAAGGATTTTCTTCTTTGAGTGGTTTTGTTGCCTGTCGTCAGCTGGGTTTTGATACTGGTTATAAAGACGACACCGAGCATCAGTGTTCCTCACGTTCTGTGTTATTAAGTAATGTGAGATGTCTGGGAAATGAAACATCTTTGCTGGAGTGCCCTCATGATGTTGCAGGTGAACATAACTGTACTCAACCACCTGTTGAGCTACGTTGTACCAACCTAAAGAATTATAACAATAATACCGTTTTGTATTCAGGTCTGTTAGGTCGAACTCCTGAATTTGCTACTAATACTGCTGTTGCTTTTTGGGACAGAGCTGGTTATGTAGATTTCAACGGTTTACTTAGAGAGAACAGTGTAGACACTACAAAACCAAATGACTGGAGAACAGCACAGCAACATCTTTGTGCATCAGAAAAATGTACGACCTCCTGTCACTATGTAAATGAACAGTTTCACTCCGTTATCAATCATGGAAATAAGACGCTTCTGGTGACACGTCAGCATTATCCTATAGGAAGATTTCGTCTCTCCATTCTGCTTCCACTCCACCATCTCCATCATCAAGT
>JAPORK010000059.1:0-1931 GCA_026710285.1 Endozoicomonadaceae bacterium
GATAATTACACAGTATTGCCTCATGCATTGTGTGCTGTTGTCAAAGAAACGGCTGATCCAGGGTTTGGTCAGGCTATGATGATTAGTCGTTATCATTATGGTAAAACAAATTTAAATGAACACAATTATCTCGGCTTTAATTCCGGGGTGAATATTTCTGGTCATTCATCAAAAGATAGATTGTTTGAGGTTCCGGTAAGTTATAGCTATCAGACTGAGCAGGACAATGGTCTTATACGGGAAATACGTACCTACAATAAATACCATTTGATGACAGATGAACGGCAAATTAGTGATAGAACCGGAGATGTTTTATCATCTGTACACTACTTTTTTTGTCGTACAGATAAATATGATGGTTGTGCATATTCCTCTTTTACTGACTTGCCGGTTTTTTATAGCCTTCCTCTGAAAATAGTAACCCGGGTTTGGGGTGATGCATCGGATACACCTGCTGTAACCACAGTCACTGCCCGTTATGACTCGCAGGGAAGAGTTATTATTCAAACAGATAGTTATGGACGTTTAACACGCATACATTATTGTCCTCTCAATGGTGATAAAGCCTGTCCTGCGGTTTCAAAAGTATGGCCTTTTACTGCTTTGACTGAATCTTCTATAATTTATCCTGCTCACACAAAAACAAATACATACCCGCTGTATCCTGTTAAGATAGGTAATTATTATAGAAAGAAAGTTAATTATAATGAAAAAGGATATACTACAGTACTCGACCATCAGATAAAACAGGCAGGTAAACAGCGCTTAATAGCTGTCCGTTATTACTATGATGATCCTGATGATCTGTTAACTTATGGTTTATTAAAAAAATCCACAGTAACACAACGTCAGGATGAAACAGGTTCACCAGATACTATAAAAAAATATTACTACTATATAAAGAGTCCGGACAATCAAACTAAAACAACTTACAGCGCCATTGAGTTGTCTAAAAATAAACGTCAAATATCATCTTATATTACAACCAGTCTATTTACAAACCAGACGCTGAACGTAATCGATACAGAAAAAAAAGATAGTGATCGTTATTATTACGATATATGGGACAGATTAATAAAAACAGAGCGGGCTACAGGTACTGCTTTTGCTGCGAGCATTCACTATGACTATACAGTATCTGAACATCTTAATCAGATACTAATTACAACCGTGAATGGTTTACAAAAAAAAGTTCTTTTTGATGGAGCCGGAAGAGTTTTAATAAGTTTTAATGAAGCTGTTGATAAAACAGGAAAACAGCAAACAGGTCACTGGTGGCCGGTAAAAAAAATCTTCTACGATAAATATGGACGTATTGCTAGGCAAAGTAGTTATTTTATTAGTGAATCAGAGCACGAAACAACACTTGATACTACACAGGACTATGATGATACGGGCAGAGTTGTACGCATTCATCTTCCTGATGGTGAAACTATGATTACACATTATGATGACAGTGACAGGTGTGTTCTCAGTTATCAGAAAAATGTACAGGGTGAACGCTCTGTTATCTCAGTCTCACGGGCAAATATACTCAGTAAGCCGGTCAAGCAATGGATATTACCGGCTACCACAGGTTTATTACCTTCTGTGAAGTCACTCTGCCTTAATAGTGATAAACAGCCTACAGCACGGGTTTCAGTAATCACTTATGATGGATTTGGACGACAGCGTAGCATACAGGATCCTTCAGGAAGAATTATCAGACAATATTATGATTCGCAGGGACAATTAACCGATACAGTTGATCCTGCCGGAAACAGATTACACCAGGTTTACAATTTGACCGGGCAGGTTATACAATCTTGGGTCTGTCCTGTTTCAGGGGGACGCTATCTGTTATCTTCTTCCTATTATAATGCTGCAGGTCAGTTGATCTGGCATGCAGGAGAAGATGGTAAACGTACTTTTTATACTTATACATCAGACGG
>JAPORK010000059.1:2601-5936 GCA_026710285.1 Endozoicomonadaceae bacterium
TGTCCACATGATACATCGATCACCGGCTCACAATTAACACAGGCACCCGTCATTATCCGACAGAATTATACTTTTACACCATTGAACCGGCTGGCAAGCATTCAGGAAATATTGCAACCCACAGCACAACAGAAAACAGTCAGTAAAATAATTAATTATCGTTATACCAATATTTCTACACCTTTGCGTCTTCAACAAATCAGCACAGGTTGGAATCAAAATCGAGCAGTTTCACAAAATTTTACTTATGATGATGTTGGTAATATGGCAGTGGATGGAGAAGGTAATCATATAACTTATAATGCCATGAATGAAGTTACTCGAGTTGTTTCAGCAAAAGGAAAACAGAGTGATTACATCTATAATGGTGATGGAAAGGAGATGGTGGAAAAAAGTGCACAGGGCAGCAGTTATCTTTTTTATTCAGGCGCTACGCTCATCAATGAAAAAATCATGACTCCCGGTCAGGATGTACATATTACCGGTTATCCGGGGATGGCAAAAACAACAGACGGAATAATCAGTGAATATTATGAAAGCAGTTATAAAGGTGATATTGTTACAATTTTAAAAAAAAACAACAGTAGTCAGTATAAAGTATATCAGCGTAATATTTACAGCCCTTATGGTATGATATGGCACAGAAAATCTAAGACACTTCCCCTGTATAAGCAAACTTTGTATGGATTTGATGGTGAACGCAGAGATCCTGCCACAGGATGGCAATTTTTAGGTGCAGGTCACAGGACGTATAATAAAGATCAGCGCTATTTCCTCAGTGAAGATCCAGCAGGTGATGGTTATGCTTTTGGTAGTAACAATCCGGTCATGAATACAGATCCATCTGGCAATAGCCCAAAATGGCTAGGAGAAATTTTTAAATGGGCAGATTATATCAGTACAGCAGGACTGAGTGCATTGCATCAGCGCTGGGCAAATATTACTGCAGCAGTTATCCAGTTTGGATGTACTGTTGCTACCCTGGGAGCAGCCGCTGCCGGTGCCGGCGCTATTGCTGTGGCCGGTGTTGTGGCAGGTGCAGCCACCATTGGCAGTATCCCTGTTATAGCGGCTGCAATACCTGCTAACAGAGGACTCAATATTGCAGGCAGCCTTATAGGTATGGCAGAAACAGCAGTTACAGTGGCTACAGGTCTGTTGTCTTTTTCCATGGCAAATGAAGAGTTTGAACTGGAGATTCCTTTTAAAATGCTTTCAGCAAAAAACGGAAATTTTTGTGTCAGCGAATTTAGTTGTTCAAATGAAGTTTGTGTTTTTTCCGGAGATGCACTTGATGAGCTTAATTTAGAATTGCCTGCCGCTACCCCTACAGTAAGTCAGTTTCTACAACAAGCGCCCAATCTTAAGCATGGTTCCTTTTTAGAATTTAAGACTTTAAGAGAGGTTGCGCTGACATGGGCATTATTACGTTGTTCACCCTTCAGAGACAATATAGCCTGTGATACCGGCTGTATTTTACTGGCATATTATTTTAGGCAAGTATTGCTTTCTGTCGAGAAACTCGAGAATTTTTTAAAAGTTCGGAACAATTTCTCCTCTTTTGAGCAGGTTATTGTTTCACCAAATCATCCTTATATAGTGGTTTTAAACTATGTATTGCGACCATTGAAAATAAATAAAGAGTACGTTTTAAAACCGCAACCATTCCTACGTATTTATAATCTGTTTAGATTTGATAATATTGGTGCAATAGTTAATAGTTATAATCATATGTTTATAGTATTTAAACGTCTTTTAAAAGATTCTCACCCCTGGTCTGTTTATCAAATTTTTGATCATGGTATTATTAATACATTAATGAATACTACAGACATGCAAGAAATGCTCAGGCATCCCCGCTTCAACACAACAGATTTTTATGGTTATATGAGATTTTGCAAGCATTCCGATTTGCGTCTGGAGTAAAACGCATAACCTCTGTTAAATAAATATTTCACAGGTATTAACCTATCTGTTCAAAGCTGAGTCACCAGCCCTTATCTGTTGACAATACCTTTGTTTTCAATATATAACCATATCTGTATTGTTTTACTCTTTAATCTGACCGTATTGCATTCACGTCGAGATGAATGAACACTCAAGCATGATCACAGCTATGATGCCTAAACCTGTTGAAGTTCTGGAATTACGTGTGTGTAGAAATAATAGAAAAAAATAACTGCAATAGTGAGCAGTAGCTGAAGAAACAAAACAAGTAACCAATGTATAGTCTTTTTTTATAACCTTTCATTTTACGTATTTATTTTCCTTATAAAGAGATTTCAGTATGCTGATTCAGCTTCAAAAATACTATTTTTATCATTTTTTGACCTTAGCACTTACACTGCTGTATTGTACAGAAAGTCTGTTTTGCATCATATCCTGTAAACAAAGGAACAGCTTTAATAATCATAGCAATTATTTTTATCATTCAGATAACAAATCTGATAAAACAACAAATCAGTATAATAATCAGAGCAGATCAAAACTGGAAAAAACACACAGAACGACTTTTTCTTCAGAATCTTCAGAATCAACACCCTGGTCCAATGCCTTTAATTTTAAAAAAATGTGGGGAACTACTGTTGATCCACGGACAGGTACTCTTAGTGCTTATGTAAAAATAGGAAGCATGATTAGCAACTTAGGGCATGGTCCAAATATTAATCTTGAAGTTAATTATAATAGCAATGCTTTAGCTAACCCTGATGGGTTAGGAACAGGCTGGAGCTGGAATCTGACTCACTTTAATCCGGTTACAAAGCAGTTAACTACATCCTTTGGACAAAATTTTTATTTAACAAAACAATCAACAGGTCACTGGTGGCCAGTGTATCATAAATTGAAGGATATGCTTATTCAGGGAGATATCAGTACTCATTTTATCATTACTTATGCCAATGGTCTGCGGGAGACGCTTAATCATGAGGGTTATGAAATCCATCTTGAACAACAGAATGGATGGAGTGTCCATTTCAGTTATATGCCTGGTACTCATCTGTTACAATCAATAAGCGATGATAACGGGCATATTATTAAACTATACAATACTAATCAATTTGTTTGTGTGGTTAGTCAGGGATATAACGGGAAGCCGGTTGTTGTTCTAATCCATAAAAAAAATAGTGAATTGCATAGTATCACTCTGCCTTTATCCAATGGTCGTCCAGGTCATGGTATTTATTTTCATTATGTACGACATTTTATTGATGGTATTAATTATCCAACAGGATTAAAAAATCGTATAACTTATAATTGCAGTGATGAAATAAAAATACCAGATAATTACACAGTATTGCCTCATGCATTGTGTGCTGTTGTCAAAGAAACGGCTG
>JAPORK010000383.1 GCA_026710285.1 Endozoicomonadaceae bacterium
GGGACACAGCTCTTCAAGAAATAACTGGTGGATTGGGTTTAGCGGATCTGGCTGTTTTTATCCTGCTGATGGAGATAAAATAGAATGTGTCTATGAAGGTTCTTCTTATAATTACGATGAGGATATGCATGATCAATGGTGCTTTATCCGTGGGGAAGAAGGTCCTTTAAAAAGAACAGCAGTTGATGCCATTAAAGTTGTGCATGATCTTTGTGGGTAGAAGTAATTCTGAAAGACAGTATACAATGATTCAGATTCAAACAGAGAACATAATCCTTTATGATATAATTACTTAGACTTATAATAAGCGCTTATTCAGACTTCGACTCCACTCAGCCAGCTTAAAAACCTGCAACCAATATAACCTCTAGTCGCTAAGTGGAGTTGAAGCCACCAGAGTCAAAGCCAGCACAAAAACCCGTAACTAATCAAAACCCCTGATGGCTGAGTAAAGTCGAAGGCAAACCACCCTATAAACCTACAACCTATTTCTGAATTTGTCTAAACTATTTTGTATTCATTCTTAAACGTCAGCGTATTTTTAATGACAGTAACCCGTTCAGAACAAATAACAGCGTAATAATCCAAAAACGTACAATAACTTTTGGTTCTTCCCATCCTTTTAATTCAAAATGGTGGTGCAGTGGTGCCATGCGAAAAATTCTGCACTTGGTACTTTTAAAACAGGCAACCTGCAAAATAACTGAGACCGTTTCAATAACAAACAGACCTCCCATAATAAAGAGAATAATTTCCTGACGAATAATAACCGCAATAACACCCAGTGCAGCACCTAAAGCCAGTGCTCCCACATCACCCATAAATACTTGTGCCGGATAACTATTAAACCATAAAAAACCTAAACCACTTCCCACCAGCGCTCCAACAAAAATAACTAATTCTCCGGTGCCCGGAATAAAAGGAATATGCAGATAATCAGCAAATTTAATATTACCGGAAAGATAGGTAAAAATACCCAGTCCGCTAGCCACAAGAACAACCGGCATGATTGCGAGTCCGTCAAGACCGTCGGTTAAATTAACCGCATTACTGGAGCCTGTAATCACAAAATAAGCCAACACAATATAAGCAGGTCCGATAGTAATCATGCCTTGCTTCCAGAAGGGAATAATCAGGTTAATTCCCCAGGGATCTTTTATCATAAAAAACAACAGTAGTATGACAATGATTGCAAACAGAGATTGCCAGAAATATTTCCATTTCGCAGGTAATCCCCTGGGATTTTTTTGCACCACCTTACGATAGTCGTCAACGCCTCCAATGGCACCAAAAGCTAGTGTTGTCAGCATAACAATCCATAAGTAGATGTTTTGCAAATCTCCCCATAAAAGACAGCTTACTGTAATTGATAAAAGAATCAGCAACCCTCCCATGGTCGGTGTTCCGGATTTACTCAAATGAGATTGTGGTCCGTCTGTACGTACAGACTGACCAATTTGCTTATTTTGCAAATACCGGATCATTACAGGTCCGACCCAAAGCGATAATGCTAATGAGGTAAAAACACTGAGAATCCCTCTCATGGAAAGATAATGAAAAACATTAAAACTGTGATAATTATTTGATAACCACTTTGCCAGCCAGAACAACATTACTTAAGATTCCTTTTTATGGGTGATAACCGGTACGGTTTCAGAAAAGTTTTTTGTGTCTTGCCTGTTTCTGTACAGACCTGTACTGTTTCATGCATTTTCATGCTATTACTGCCTTTAATTAAAACAGTTGTATCTGCCGACAGGCAGGAACGCAAATAGTGATTCAGGCTGGCTTTATCTGCAAAATGTTTTCCCTCTGCGCCAAAACATTTTGCCGCCAGTTGACTTGAATGACCATAGGTGAGCAATTGCTCAAATCCACAGCGGTGCGCATATTCACCCACTTGCCGGTGAGCTGATTCAGTGGTATCACCCAGTTCTGCCATATCACCCAATACAAAAATGCGCTGCCCCTGGCAGGAACGTAATACGTCCATTGCAGCACGCACTGAAGCCGGGTTAGCATTGTAGCTTTCATCAATAACCGTCGATCCGTTGAATCCTTTAAAGCACTGTCCACGCTGCTGAAAGGGCTGAGCTTCCTGCAAACCTTTGATAATTAATTCAGGAGAAATATTGGCTGCCAGCGCTGCTGCTGTGGCTGCACAGGCATTGGCAACCTGATGGTGTCCATAAAAGCTTAGTTGTACAGGAAACGTAGTATTATTAAAGTGAAGATGACAGTGTGTACCGGTTGTAGAATGAGCAATATCAGAAGCAAAAACATCGGCACCGGCATCTTGCAGACTAAAACTGATAAGACGAACTGTACGCTGTCTGGCTCTTTGTGTCCATTCACTAAAAAAACGACTGTCTCTGTTTAAGATGGCAAAGCCTTCTGCCGGAAGATAATCAAGAATTGCACCTTTCTCTTTGGCCACACCTTCCACTGACTTTAATTTTTCCAGATGAGCCATCTCTGCATTGGTAATGATACTAATATGCGGTCGGGCAATTTGAGCCAGCAATGCAATATCACCGGGTGCACTGGTTCCCATCTCAATCACCGCATATCGGTGGTGGCTTTCCAGATGACTTAAAGTCACCGGCATCCCTAAATCATTGTTATAGTTGTTTATCGGTGCTAAGGTACTGCCTGCATTTTTCAGAATTGTTGTTAACATTTCCCGCACTGATGTTTTACCGCAACTTCCGGTAAGCCCTGTAAGCAGACCTTCAAACCGGTTACGGTTAAAGCGCCCTGTTTGTAACAAAGCCTGGCGCACGTTTTTTACCAGCAACTGAGGCTGATCAACAGGTTGCACTTTTTCTACAATACAACCTGCTGCTCCTTTATCAAAGGCTTGTCTGACATAGTGATGACCGTCTGTATTGTTACCACTTAACGCTACAAACAGCTGCCCTTGCTTTAAAGAGCGTGTATCAATACTTACCGCTCCCACAAGCAACCGGTCATTGCCAATAAGCTCAGCATCAATAGCCCTGGCAAGTTGCGACAGCATAACTTTACCTATCATTTTATCCCGCCTCAATGTATGAAACATGTTGTATGTTTAGCCGGAAATATATCATCGAATCATATTAACATTAAATAAGTATCCAAACCCCGATATATTAATTTTTAGCACCAGGTACAATATTAACTGGTGTGTAATAATCACAGCAGTCTATCAATTCAGCAATCTGTGCAGATACACTGACAAGTTGACTATTATTATAAAAACACACTACAATGCCTGTATACCAATTATACGGCAATAGGCGCTTTAATAGTCGGATGACTCTGATAATTAATCAACTCAAAATCATCATAAGTAAAATCAAAGAGATTTTTAATTGCAGGGTTAAGTTTCATTACCGGTAACGGATAAGGCTTACGTTGTAATTGCGCTTCCATCTGCTCCTGGTGATTGGAATACAGGTGTGCATCGCCTAAGGTATGGATAAACTCACCCACACCCAGATCACAAACCTGTGCAATCATCATTGTCAGTAAGGCATAGGAAGCAATATTGAAAGGCACTCCCAAAAAAATATCGGCACTGCGCTGATATAGCTGGCATGAAAGCTGATTATTCGCAACGTAAAACTGAAACAGACAGTGACACGGAGGCAGCGCCTGTTTACCATGGCGTACATTTTCATCTGGTCTTACAGAAGGATCAGGCAATACAGCAGGGTTCCATGCACTCACCACTAAACGGCGTGAATCCGGATTTTTTTTAATTTCAGCAACCACATTACTAATCTGATCAATGGTTTCACCATTAGCACCCTCCCATGATCTCCACTGTTTACCATAAACAGGACCTAAATCGCCTTCCGATGTTGCCCATTCATCCCATATGGTTACTTTATTTTCATGCAGATAGCCAATATTAGTACTGCCTTTCAAAAACCAGAGTAATTCATGAATAATAGAACGCAGATGACACTTTTTTGTTTTAACCAGAAGAAAGCCTTCATGCAAATTAAAGCGCATCTGATAACCAAAAACACTCCATACGCCGGTTCCTGTGCGGTCACTTTTACAGACACCCTGTGTCCTGACATGGCGCAGTAAATCAAGATAAGTTTTCATACGAGTCCTCTTTGTTACATTTTATTACTAAAAATTTTTAATGATAGCAAGGTAATAACTTAGCAATGATACCTGCAGATTAAATATGAGAAAACACAAATTTTAATTTTCGGGTGCTTTTACCTGAGATATAACGGATTGTTTCTGCTTACAGGAATAAATGAACAGCAGCATGCCAATACCCAGTATGACCATGGGTAATGAAAGCTCTTGTCCTCGGGTCATCCAACCAAAAGCAATGAAACTGAGCTGTTCATCGGGTTGACGGAAAAATTCAATAACAAACCGGGCGGTTCCATAACCGATCAAAAATAGCGCTGAAACAGCCCCTGTCGGTCTGGTCTTTTTTGAAAAAAACCATAAAATAACAAATAAAACAATACCTTCAAAGAAAAATTCATATAACTGTGAGGGATGTCTTGGCAGTTGTAACGGATCCTGGGGAAAAACCATCGCCCAGGGAACGTCGGTTACTCTTCCCCACAACTCTCCGTTAATAAAATTACCAATTCTTCCAGCAGCCAGTCCTAAAGGCACTAAAGGAGCGCTAAAATCGGTCATTTGTAACCAGGATTTATTTAATTTCTTGCGGTAGAAAAACAGCACCAGTATCACTCCGGCAAACCCGCCGTGAAAAGACATGCCGCCATCCCAGAGTGCAAAAATCATTTCGGGATGGTGTAAATAGTAAGTAAAATTATAAAAAAGTACATACCCGATACGACCGCCGGCAATAACACCTATTGCACCATAAAAAACCATATCGCCCATTTTTTTTTCATCCCACTGACCACCAGAGTGACGGCAGCGATACCTGCCCAACACCCAGGCCAGCAAAAACCCCAGCAGGTACATGGTACCATACCAGTGCACAGATAAAGGACCTATCTGGAGAAGAACAGGGTCAATTATTGGATAAGTCAGCATTTATAGCTCCTTAGGATATTATACACTGTGCAGCCTGCGTCTTTTGCGTATGGCAAAGATTTGTTTGATCATCTTCAGGCACAAATTTGACTGCAAAGCAAAATAATTTATTTTATACGCAGGTGAAAAATATTTCAGCCGGAAAGCTGAATAAATTGTGCTAAGCACATTATACACTTTTTAATTTTCTTAAGTTTACTGCATCCGAACAGTTGTTAACAACTATTGATTTTAATCACAAGATATGTTGATTTATAAAGAAAAAGCATAGCATATCAAAGCATACTGAGTCGTTAGCAAAAATAAACGTAATTATTCAGCCTGATATGTAAAAACATCAGGCCAGTATGAAGAAAATAACAAACCCAGGTGCAACAGACCCTGATATTTTATTTACAGCAACTTAAAATATGGATGGCTACGTGTAGCACAAAATATTCAGGTGTCTGTTTTACTTCTGAAACATCCAGAAACTTTTTGACAGACTTTAATCATTCTTATATCTCTTTCTCCCTGATTGTTTGTAAAATGGACCTCAATAGCTTAAATAATTAACAAGCAGAATCGGATAGGTGTAAATCATTGAACTCCCTTTCAGAGACATGTTTACCATTAAAATAGAAAACTGTTTCCGTTTTTCAATTTTTATATTTCATTTTCCCCTTGCCACGCCTTAAATTTTCAAAAAAATTTTCTTCATATATGTCACCATTTTTGAAGTAATATTTTCCCCAGCCACTCCGAAAACCTTTAACAAAAGTTCCTTCATATCTGTCACCATTTGTGAAGTAATATGTTCCCCAGCCACTCTGAAAACCGTTAGCAAAATTTCCTTCATATCTGTTACCATTTGTGAAGTAATATGTTCCCAAGCCATATCG
>JAPORK010000242.1 GCA_026710285.1 Endozoicomonadaceae bacterium
GGAAAAACAGCCTGTTTAATTTATGGAATCCAAATGGAGATCGCGGGAATGTAGGATCTAAATCTGGCTAAACCAGTTTGTTCATTTATCAAGATGACAACTCATATACAAAAATATCTGTATTCTTTCATAAGTTGACCGAAATTTTGACTATTCACAAAAAGATTTGATTTTATTATGTTGTTATAATAATTAATTACATGTAAATTATTTATGAGTAGTATTTATTAAAAATCTTTCTTTTTAAGAGGAACGACTTAAAATGCTTAGAACATTTTTGATTATTATCTCTCTCATCCTACCGCTATCATCTTCAGTCTTTGCAAATACAGAGGCTGATAAGAGCAATACCAATACAACTAATGTAAAGGCTGCTAAGATCAATATTAATACAGCTGGTGAAGAAGAATTACAGCAATTAGATGGTGTGGGTCCTAGTCTGGCCAAGGCAATTATTGAGCATCGCAAACAACAACCGTTTAGTAATGTAGAAGACCTAATGAATGTTAGAGGAGTTGGTAAAAAAATCTTTGAAGACAATAAGGATCGTTTAACTGCGGATAAGTGAGGATCCAGGTTGTTCTGTAAATAAAAATGTGCTGCTGTTTGTTCTTGCCGTGGCTATAAAGCATTAAGAGCAAACAGCTATGAAACCTAAAGACCAGAAAGTTCGCTAAAAAACCGCCCAGCCAATTGAAACTAGTTTGCATAAGTTCCAGGGCTTACGCACCAAGAGAATGATTCTTAATAACCAAATAAAACAATTACTTTTTAAGAAAAAAATGTACAGATATTCATAGTTTTATACCTTATCAAAGACTGATCAACTGTCAGTTAGAAGTTAAAATGCACAGATTGAGTCTCAAAAAAGTGTTATATGAAGCTCCAAATGAGAATGATTCTCTTGGTGCGTAAGCCCTGGCATAAGTTCAGAAAGCTTACAACACAACAATAAAAGCAGCCCTCAATGTTGAGCCGGATGATCATCCGGGTATAGATATTACCAAAGCATCAACAGACTCTAACAAGGTCAATGATGTGGTACCTTGAAAACTACCAACCCAGTTAAGGTATATAATATATCCAAAACTGGAGAGATAAAATGACAAAATTAGAAAATGTTTCTTAACTGGGTTGTAATAAAAAGGTTGACCACATCACAAAATTGCCCACGCATGTTTGTAACCATCATTTTTTTTGGACACAGACATGAAAACAAGAAGCTTTTTTTACAAAATTTATTTGGTCTGATCCATATGTTTTATGAAATCATTTTCACTTAATGTTTGCACTT
Organism: Endozoicomonadaceae bacterium; assembly: GCA_026710285.1. GTDB lineage: Bacteria > Pseudomonadota > Gammaproteobacteria > Pseudomonadales > Endozoicomonadaceae > JAPORK01. The sequence continues at coordinate 1,295 of JAPORK010000242.1, forward strand.
AAAACAGATGATATGGCTTGCAAACTGGTTAAATAGTTTATGGTATATTTTGGTGATCTAAGTTTTTTTTAACTTTTTTACATACAGAACTAATGTGTGGTCAACTAATTCATAGCCATGTGCATTAGCGATTTCGTTCTGCGCTTTTTCAATCAATTCATTCTGAAATTCAATAATTTCACCTGTATCAATACAAACCATATGATCATGATGTTCACTGTTGGCCAGCTCAAAAACAGCATGACCTTCTTCAAATTTATGTCGATTGACTAATCCGGCTCTCTCAAATTGAGTTAAAACCCGATAAATTGTGGCAAGGCTGACATCTTCTCTTATATCCAGAAGTGCCTTATACACATCCTCGGCGCTAAAATGGGTTTTATCAGAAGATTCGAGTACCTGGAGTATGCGCAAGCGTGGTACCGTAACTTTAAGACCTACTTTTTTTAACTGCTGATTTTTCACTATTGTTTTCTCTTTTCTGTCTATAAAATCTCTTTTTTGTTTTTGGTTTACATCCTGCGTCAAGCATAACACAGAACATATGCTCATTCAATGTAAAGGCACTGGATTTAATTTTTATAAGTGTTTGTTATTAATGAGGTTAATTGCAAATAAAATCCAGCATTTTACGATTGAGAGTATAGTTTAGCAGGGGAGCCACAATTATGGGTGATTACTCGCACGAAATAAAAGATACAACTCATTATTGCCTGATTGTCAGTTACCATGCTGTAACAGATAAATGAGCAACAAAGTTGGTATAAAATTTTTTTTCTTGCAGTTATAATACTCTAAAACAACTTTCTTGGCGCTACCGAACTGACTAACAGGAAATATTGTGTTTCTATTTACAGATAATAAATTTTACGTTATACAAATCCTTACAACTATTTTTGGGCTTGTTGTGGGTAGTTTTCTCAATGTTGTTATTTACCGCCTACCTCGCATGATGAACCAAAACCTACCGGCAAAGAAAGCTTTCAACTTGTGCTTCCCGCATTCTCACTGTCCGCAATGTGAGCATAAATTACGCATAAGAGATAATATTCCATTGTTTAGTTATCTGCTTTTGAAGGGGCGTTGCGCCCATTGCCATCTGTCTGTTAGTAAACAGTATCCTCTGGTTGAAAGTTTATCTGCCTTAATCAGCTGGTTTTCGCTGTATCATTACGGAATTTCTTTTGCAGCATTGATGACAGCTATTTTTTTATGGGGACTATTAACACTGACAGTTATTGATATTAATGAACAATTACTGCCAGACAATATTACTCTCCCGTTGCTGTGGCTTGGTCTGATTGCAAATATAAATTACCCGTTTACTTCACTGGAATCGGCGGTGACAGGCGCTATAGCAGGTTACCTTTTTTTGTGGAGTGTTTACTGGATTTTTAAACTTATTACCGGGAAAGAAGGTATGGGTTATGGTGACTTTAAATTACTGGCGGCATTGGGTGCGTGGTGTGGCTGGCAGGCTTTGCCGGCTATTATTTTGCTTTCTTCTTTAATGGGAAGCATTACAGGTATTTTTTTAATGATATTTTTTGGACGTTCACGTCATATTCCGATGCCATTTGGACCGTGGCTTTCAGCAGCAGGTATTATTGTTTTTTTGTGGTGGGACGATTTAAGCAAAGTCTGGTCATTAGCTAACCATTTAATTTTAAGATAAAGCAAACCTTTGAAACGAAGTACCTGCAAACAATAATCCGTGCATTTAATTTTTGTAGATTTTGATCGTAACAAATTCGGATAAATTCATCAGAGCAGGCAGGTACAATGCAATTAAAGTTACTCAGGGGCAGTAACTTTCAGAAATAGTCACCACATACGATTTCTTTTATTAAGAGCCTGCCCTTACAAATCATTTTTTTAGTTGGCAGCTGAACGGCTTAATTCTGACCGGCAAAAAAGATGTTGCTCTTGGTATGTTGATAAATAATGGGGTAAAAATTTTTATACCTGAAAAATAAAAAAACCAATAAAAACCATTCTAGGAAATTATGTTTTTTGTTGATTTCTAGTCGGGGATCATCCAATTGACTAAAATTATTTAAAATGACATCACAATGTCCCTGTAACATAAAAGCTCTATTTTGCCATCAAATAATTTTTTATAAAAGTATGATCTTGCCTTGTTATTTGAATAATTGCTATCCATTTTGTCAGGTATAAAATATTCAGATTAAATATAAGAAATCATTGAAATTGATTTTCATATATTAAAAAAATGTGGTACTTTTTAGGAAACATTTATAAAAAAATTAGATTGTCACTTGTTTTTTTGTGCCAATCAGACAAAATCGGTTTTAATTAATCTTACAGGAAAATTGGTGGCTTAAGTATTTTTTTAAAGTCTTTACTACCAACAATGCTTAGAGACTTTAAAATGCTTATTTACTGTTAGATCAGTTGCATAAGAGTATTTACCGTGAATAAAAAAAGACCTGTTAACTTAAAATTAACTTCTGTAAAATTTCCGCTAACAGCGTATACATCGATTCTGCACCGTATTTCAGGATTTTTTTTGCTGTTTTTTATCGCATTCTTTCTCTACGCGCTAAGGCAATCCCTTGAAGATGCAGAAACCTTCAATGCCTTAAAAAGTAATTTACAAACGCCCTGGATAAAATTTGTAGCATGGATATTATTGTCAACACTGGCTTATCACTTTATTGCCGGAGTTAAACACCTTATTGCGGACATGGGGTTTGCCGAAGAAAAAGATTCTGGTAAAACCGCAGCTGCTATAGTATTAATACTTACAGTGATTGCGGTAATATTACTTGGAGTATGGATATGGTAACTAATGCAACAAGTTTATCCGGAAGCGGTTTGCGTGATTGGATCATTCAGCGTGCTACATCTGTTGTACTCAGCGCATATTTTATTTTTTTACTGGTATATCTGATATGTCATCCAAACATAAATTTTTATACGTGGTCTGGTCTGTTTTCAACAACAGCAATGAAAGTTTTCACTCTGTTAGCCCTACTATCAATGGTATTACATGCATGGGTTGGAGCGTGGACTATTTCTACAGATTATTTTACTGAACGAATGCAATCCAGCAAAGCAATATGGTTCAGACTTTTTTTCCAGTCTTTTTTTGCATTACTGTTACTGGTTTATTTAATTTGGGGCATACAAATTATTTGGGGGCTTTAAGCCATGGGTAAAATCCCTGCTATCTCTTTTGATGCCATTGTAATTGGTGGTGGAGGTGCTGGTCTTCGGGCGGCACTTGAGTTAACACAGAGCGGGCTTAAAACTGCCTGTATATCTAAAGTTTTTCCTACACGCTCTCATACAGTTTCAGCACAGGGTGGGATCACCTGTGCTATTGGCAGTATGGATCCTGAAGATAACTGGCGCTGGCATATGTATGATACCGTAAAAGGTTCAGACTATTTAGGTGATCAGGATGCTATTGAATACATGTGTCGTGTGGGGCCTGAAGCAGTCTTTGAACTTGAACATATGGGATTACCATTTTCAAGAACAGAGAGCGGGCGAATTTATCAGCGTCCATTTGGCGGACAATCAAGAGATTTTGGACGGGGCGGGCAGGCTGCAAGAACCTGTGCTGCCGCTGATCGGACCGGGCATGCATTGTTACACACGCTGTATCAGGCCAACTTAAAAACAGGTACAACTTTTTTCAATGAATGGTATGCTATTGATTTAGTTAAAAACGGTGATGATCAGGTAACAGGTGTCATTGCTATTGATATAGAAACTGGAGAACTTTCTCATATAAAAGCTAATGCCACTGTTCTGGCCACAGGAGGAGCAGGCAGAATTTATGCTTCTACCACCAATGCACATATTAATACAGGTGATGGTATTGGTATGATCTTACGTGCTGGTTTTCCGACTCAGGATATGGAAATGTGGCAATTTCATCCTACCGGAATTCATGGCGCCGGTGTATTAGTCACCGAAGGCTGTCGCGGTGAAGGTGGTTACCTGTTAAATAGTCAGGGAGAACGTTTTATGGAACGTTATGCACCGAATGCAAAAGACCTGGCTAGTCGTGATGTTGTTGCACGTGCAATGATTATTGAAATTCTTGAAGGTCGTGGTGTGGGTCCTGATAAAGATCATGTTTTACTTAAGCTGGATCATTTGGGTGCTGAAACATTAAATTTACGCTTACCGGGTATTTGTGAGCTGTCCAAAACTTTTGCACATGTTGATCCTGTAAAAGAACCAATTCCTGTAATACCAACCTGTCATTATATGATGGGCGGCATTCCTACTAATATTGGCGGTCAGGCATTAACACAAAACAGTGATGGAAACGATAAAATTATTGAAGGTTTATATGCCTGCGGTGAAGCTGCCTGTGTATCCGTACACGGTGCCAACCGTTTAGGAGGTAATTCATTACTTGATTTAGTTGTATTTGGTCGTGCAGCAGGTAAACAAATTGAAAAACACATGCAGGAAAACTTCAGCCTGAAAGCACCGAACAGTGATGATATTGAAAAAGCAACAAAGCGTATAAGAAGGCTTGACAATTCTGTATCTG
>JAPORK010000158.1 GCA_026710285.1 Endozoicomonadaceae bacterium
CAGGTTTTAATGGTGAACAGACTGATCCTGCTACCGGCTGGCAATTCCTGGGAGCAGGTCACCGTACATATAATCCTGGTCAGCGCTACTTTGTCAGTGAAGATCCTGCTGGTGATGGCTATGCTTTTGGCAGTAATAATCCGGTAATGAACACGGATCCGAACGGTAATTTACCCAGATGGATAGGAAGTACAATGAACATTCTTGGTTATGTTGGCACACTGGGACTGGTTACGCTACATAAGCAGTGGGCTAACATAACCGGCGTTGCATTAATGACAGCGTTGGGTGCAACAGCGATAGGGATCTCTGCCTGCTTTGCAGGAGGAATTACACCACTTATTGCAACCAGCGCAGCTTTAACAGCATCCGCAGGAACTCTTGCCATTACTTCAGCTGCCATACCTACTAACCGGGGTTTAAATATTGCAAGTACCTGTGCAGGTCTGTTAGCTATGGCAGCAGATATTTCAACATTAGGCATTACTGCTTTTTCAAGAGCAAGTAAACTCTTTCCGGAAACAAAATTATTTGTTGCACTGGAAGAAATGAGTGACTTTGCATCTGATACAGAAGAATTAATAAGCAATTTCGATGCTGACTCGGTGTTTGAAATTTCACTTAATTATATTAAAGAGGATAAAACTACCTTTAATACTTTATCCCAATCCGGTAAATTTACACTGAAAACAGGAGAAACCGGGGATATGGTACATATAGAAAGTGATAATCTGTTCCTCTCCTTATGGTATACAACAGTTAACAGCGGAATCAACGTTCAAAATCAAACAGATAAATTATTTTTAATTTTTATGGGTATAAGAATGACAGGATCTCCGCAAGATTTATCAGAAATTGCAGCGTATTTGGATTTAAATAATATGCTTGAAATAACAGAGAGAACGCAGGCAAAAATACGTCAGCTGGAACAGACACTGATCAGAAGCCGTTTACATCTTGTTGACAAAGACACTAAATTATTAACGATATGTCAATCACAACAGTTTATACTATTACCTTCACAACAACATGATTATTTTAGTTATATCAGCAAGATAGATAATCATGATAACCTCTGGAGTGTACTTAGCGTTAGTAAAAATGGTAACATATCACAATTACACACGCTTTATAATGAATTTTTTAAATTAGCTGATTTGATTGAGGACAGAGATGCTTACATACCTCTATCAGTTAAATAAAAATTGAGTAACTTTTTTAATTGAGCATCAGTGCGTTGACCAAACATAAGCAATCATTTTTCCTGGTGCTTTAACCTTTTTTACAATCTTATCGTTTTTTTATAGCAGCAATAAGAAACTTCAATATAGCCATTTGTTTATATCCTTGTATGTATAAATCTTAAAAAATAACGCTATACAGGATTATATATTTGTGTGTAAGTCTGAGATATTACCGAATACTTCATACTAAAATTTTGGATAGCTAAAAACACAACCCAACAAAAGTCATTCGTTGTTTTTTATGAAATAGTTATGCTAAGGTATCTAAAATAAAAATAAAAATAAAAATAAAAATAAAAAATAAAACTGAAGCATCAATTGCAACTTTTAGAAAATATTAAAATCTAAATAATTGTAATTAATTTTCAAAACAATTTATAATCTGGGTGTATCCACATAATAAAAATATAAATAGTGCAATAAACAAATAGCAGATAGCATACAAATAGTGGATCATCCCGAGTATACAGATTGATTTTTTAGACCGGGAGTACATTTACAGATGGATGCAATTTTAACACGAAAAACATCTGAAAATATTTTTTTTAACCAGACTATAATTTTTCTCTGTCTTATACTTTTATTTTCTTGCCAAAAGGTAATTTGTAAAACATTACCACCATCATTTCATAACATAAATTTAAATAATAAACAGTCTGATATTATAATAAAAAAATCACACACAAGTAATGATCATAAAAAAAATAATACTCTGTTACACTCAAAAAACATAGTTAAAAAAAATATAGTACTCAATGCACAGAGTTCTAGTTCAGAGCCATGGTCTAATGCTTTTAATTTTAAAAAAACCTGGGGTACACAGGTAGATCCCCGTACAGGCACATTAACAGCTTATGTAAAAGTGGGGAGTATGATCAGCAATCTGAACCATGGACCCAATATTAATCTGCAAGTCAGTTATAGCAGTAGTAGTAAGGCTAATATTGACGGACTGGGTGTTGGCTGGAGATGGAATCTGGCTCATTTTAATCCGGCTACTAATCAGCTGGCTACATCTCAGGGACAAATCTTTAATTTACAGGAAACAAAAGATGGTACCTGGCAGCCTCGCTATCATAAACTACATGATATTCAGATTACCGGAAATAAAAAGACAAATTTTGTTATAACCTACAGTAATGGTCTCCGGGAAATACTCAATAATGATGGTTTTGAAACCAGACTGGAGCAGCAGAACGGGTATGGAGTCACTTTTAATTATGTGTCGGGAACAAATTTGTTAAGTAATATTTGCGATGATCAGGGTCATAAAATTGTTTTGACCAGAAAAGCAGGTTCTTTAATCATCACCAGTGATGATACTTACGGAAAACCAGTTAGTATCTGGCTTCATTATTTGAATGATGAACTAAGAAGTATTTCTTTATCAGGAGCAGACAATAACAACTCGTCGATGAATATTTATATACAATACGATGGTCATTTACTCAATAACATCAGTTATCCCAGTGGCTTGCAAAAAAATATAACTTACGATTGTGACAGTGAAATGCCTGTTGAATCCTATTCCTATGATCAGCACTACTTATGTGTAGTGAGTCAGGAATCAACCGATCCGGGTGCTAATCAACCCGAAATGACTGTTAACTATAGCTATGGAAAAAGCAATGCTAATGAACATAACTATCTGGGTTTTAATTCAGGTTTGAGCACTATACCAGGTTTATCAACAGACGTATTGTTTGCAGCACCAACAAATTACACTTATACAACAAAACAAGACAATGGAACGATAACACAAATTCATACTTACAATAAATACCACTTACTGATTAATGTACAACTTATTAGTGACCGTACAGGTCACCTGCTCTCATCAGTACATAATTTTTTTTGTCGCACCGATGAATATGATGGCTGTGCTAATACCAGCTTTACAGATTTACCTGTCACATACAGTTTACCGCTAAAAGTAGTAACCAAAATCTGGGGAGAATATTCAGAATCTCCTGCTGTAGAAACTATAGAACACAGCTATGATATGTATGGACGTTTAACCAGTACCACAGATTCTTATGGACGTAAACAAATAATAACTTATTGTCCTGCCAGTGGTAATGCTGCCTGTCCTGCTGAACCTCCCAAATGGTCTTTAAGTACTATGGTACAGTCTGTCATTATGCAACCTGCAGATACGTTATCAGCACCACCAACAAAGCCCTTGACGATACAGAGTTTTTATCAAAAAATGCCAAATATCACAGGATCCGATTATATCTTAGTACCCAAACTTAAAATTGTATCTTCAAATAATCAGAAAATCGTAACAACCAGGCAGTATTATGATAATAAAAAAGATCCTTTTGAGTATGGTCTTTTAAAAACGATAAAAGTAACCGGTACCCTGTCATCTGATAAAACACTCACTTCAGTGACCAAAAATTATTATTATATCCTAGGTACAGACAAGACTACCAGAACGACTTACAGTACTATAAAAATTAGTGCTAATCAGTTCAGTCGCTCTCCGGCAAAAACAATCAGCATGTTTACTAATCAGGTACTGAAAATTACAGATCCTGAAAACAAAGATATCGTCTATTATCATTATGATAAACAGGGACGAATGATACAAACCGATTCAGGAGCAGGAACTGCTTTTCTGGTCAGTAAATATTATCAGTATAAAATTTCCCCCCAACAGGTTCAGTTAACTATTATAAACAGTAATGGTGTGCAGAAAAAAATAATTTTTGATGGCTTAGGACGGGCATTAACGCTTTTAAGAGAAGCGATCTCAACTTCAGGAAAGGCAGAACCCGGTAAATGGATCTTGGCTAAAAAAAGAGCTTATGACAGTGGTGGTCATGTCATTAGTAAGCAAAATTATTACACAGATGCATCAAATAACCTACATTACTTAACAACGACTTTTGATTATGATGATCTGGGCAGATTAATCCGCAAACATTTACCAGACCATGAGACGCTGGTAAAAGAATATGATGATCTTGATCGTTGCGTGGTGAATTTCAGATATGATAGTAAGATGGTTCACTCTGCAATTATTGTGACTCACAGTAACATACTGGACAAACCGGTCAGACAAAGTGTATTTCCAGCAAATTTTATTAATTCTAATGCAATTACAGCTATATCACTATGTGAAATCAGTGATATTCCGCCGGTTGCAAGAACTTCTTTAGTTGCATATGATGGTTTTGGCAGAGCCATTAAATTTACTGATCAAAAGGGACGTGTAGTCACTGAAAATTACGATGCTTTGGGACATGTCACCGATATTATCAACCCTGCTGGTGATAAAATACACAATGTTTATAATTTAACGGGTCAGCTGGTGCAAAAATGGATTATTCCTGCAAACAACGGTAAGCAAACTTCAAAAAAATATTTATTGGATTCTGCCCAATATAATGCTGCCGGAAAATTACTATGGAAAGCTGGAGAAGATGGTAAAAAAACCACATATACCTATACAGCTGATGGTCAGATAGCAACAATGACCACACCGGCAGGGCATATTTTGTCCTGGCAATATAATGACATTGGATTACCTGTAAACGAAACTATAGATAACAAACAGCTGTTACATACTGATTATAATCCTGTCACAGGTTTGCCCTTCAAAAAAACTGATATAACCGGAACAAGTACATGGACCTACAGTGATGACGGTAAAATAGAACAAATACAGCATATTGGAGCAAATAGTTATCCAAATTATAGTTTTCAGTGGCAGTATGATAATAACAGAAGAATTACCAGTGTAACTGATCAGTTCGGAAATAAACGATCCATCTCATATGATGCACTGGGCAGAATCAGTTCAGCCAGCTACCAGAAAGTTAATGGTACAACACTACAAATATTTAAACCTTTCTATAATGGTTTTTCTAAAATTGTTAAAGCTATATACGGCAGTGGTATGATAAGAAATATTCACTATAACAATTATAATAAAGTTGATGATGTCTATGATACACTGGCAGGCAAGCAACTGGCAGAGTGGAAATATACCTATGATAAAACAGGTAATATTGTATCCATGGTACACAATACCGGAGAACAGCAACAGGCCATCTTACACTATCAGTACGATATTCTGAACAACCTGACGACTATGAGTTGTAGCGGATCAACAGGTTTACCATTGTGTCCCCGGGATACATCTTTACATGGCTCAAATTTGCAACATGCACCGATAATTATCAGTCAACACTATTTTTTTAATAGCCTGAACCGGATGACACAAGTAAAAGAACAGCTACTGGATACAGATGGAAAAAAAACCTCAAGTAAAGTTGTAAATTATGGTTATGGTGATGAACAAGCCCCTTTACGTTTACAACAAATAAGTATTGCATGGAATGATAACGCAGAACAAACTACTCACTTTACCTATGACGCCACTGGTAATATGATGATTGATAGCAGTGGAAATCGTATGACTTATAATGCTTTTAATCAAATAACTTCCGTCGTAAATCCAGAAGGAAAAAAAACTAATTACTACTATGATGGCAGTGGCAGAGAAATCAGAGAAAAAGATGCAACAGATGATATACGTACAATGTTTTATGTAGGGAAAACATT
>JAPORK010000346.1 GCA_026710285.1 Endozoicomonadaceae bacterium
TGGGTTTCCATCGTAATCCACATCTTGAAACGTGTCTGGTGTTGAGACAATTTTATCTGGATTGTGGTAAGGCTGATTTTTTGAAATACAATGAGATTGTACCTGCATAACTATTGGATTTTTAATATAATCAGAAAAGAAAAGGTCATTGTAATGTGACTTTTTTTTATGGCAGTAACTGTTTGTGGTCACTAAAAAGAGTGTTGACATAAGAGTAAATATTTTTTTGTTCATAAGAATTTCCTGTTATTTTAATAAGTTAATGGATAAGCATTACATTTGAACTTCAATTGTTGTATTTTTCAGAAGAATACAGTGTAGAATTTTAAATGTAAGAGATGATTTTTATAATTAATTTATTACTTTATATAGCGGTACATTTTTACTAGACATTTGTCAATCAATGCTAGTCCAGGACACATTTTTTATTCCAGACTCGTACTTCATAAGTACCTGTACTGTCGATATGTGTTCCTCCGTTAAAATCCGCATCAACATGTCCACGAAAAAAACACCAGGTTGTTTTTTTATCTGTAGCCGTACAGTTCACAGCATTGATATTATAACCACTATTAAGGTATTTGCAATTTTTCCCCCCAAACCACCAGTTGTTACTAAAGGATGTATGTCCCTGCGCTAATACCATGTCATCAAAACTGACTCCATCGATCGTTAGAGTTCCTATGACAGCAAAATTAAGTTTATGTGGACGTTTATTAAATGTTAAATTTTGTTTATGGAATCCTTTATTGAATAAGCATTTTACAGTATGTTCGCTGCCATGTCTTCCTGCAACAATTGTCATGTCCCGGTATTGTAACTGGAATTCCTTTGTTGTATTTTTACTTGTATTAATCACTTTAATATCATATTCAACAAATCTTGAATTAATTGTATTTGGATTATTGAAAGGTTGTTTTGGTGAAATACAGTAAGATTTCATATGTAAAACTACTGATTTTTTAGCATCCCCAGAAAATAGAAGTTCATTGTTGCGTACTTTTTTACGGCAATAGCCTTTTGCTGCCAACAAAAAAAGTACTGTCATGAGAATAAATATTTTTTTATTCATAAGAATGCCCTGTTATTATAACAATTTAATGAATCAATATTGCATTTATAATGAAAATATTGCGTATTTTAGGAAAATAAAAGTATAAGGTCTTAAGTATGATGGTTGTTTCTATAATTAATCTATTGTTGAATGACAATGGCAGAGTAACTCCTGATAAGTTAATAAAATCTGTTTATCAGATAAAAATTAGTAGAAAAATTATGATGAAAATAGTTTGCTTCAAAGCATATAAAATACTAATTCTTTACTCAGTGATCACAAAAATAATCACCTAAATAGTTTTATAAGAATAGTTTTTCAAATATAAAACACACATACAGTTTAGTTTATAGTATTGTCAAAAATAAACTACACTATTAGTTTATTATTGACAATGGATGGAATTAATATAATCAATAATTTAGCAACAATGTAAAGATTGTAACAATATTAAGTTTGTATAGTGGTTTACTATTTCAGTTTATATCAGTACATTACTTTGTATCTGTTAATCATACGAATTATAAGACACATTTTTTTTTCATAATACGCACAAAGTTGGCGTTTGTACTGTCAATATGTTTATGATCGAATTTTTTATTAACAGTTCCACGAAAAAAACACCAGGTTGTTTTTTTATCTCTGGCTGTACAGTTTACACCATCAATATCAGGCTCATCGTTGCTGAGATTGAGAAGATGTTGACAATTTTTTCCCCCAAACCACCAGTTATTTCTAAAGAATTGGTTACCCTGTGCTAATACCATGTCATCAAAACTTACTCCATCTATTGTTAGCGTTCCTGTTACGGCAAAATTAAGCTTATGAGGACGTTTGTTGAATGTGAAGTTTTGTTTTTTAAATCCTTTATTGAATAAACAACTTACAGTATGTTTGCTACCATGTCTTCCTGCCAGAACTAACATCTGCTGATATTGTACATGGCTTGTATGCAGTTGAAACGCATCATCTGCTTCTTCCGATTCATGCTGCCTTGAAGTGATTGTATCTGGATTGTGGAAAGGTTGTTTTGGTGAAACACAGTGAGATTTTATCTTCATGACTATTGGTTTTTTATCTACATCACCAAAAAACATAAGATAGTTTCTGTGTATATTTTTACGGCAATAGCCTTTCGCAGCCAACAAAAAAAGTACTGCCATGAGAATAAATATTTTTCTATTCATAAGAATGCCCTGTTATTATAACAATTTAATGAATCAATATTGCATTTATAATGAAAATATTGCGTATTTTAGGAAAATAAAAGTATAAGGTCTTAAGTATGGTGATTGTTTTTATAATTAATCTATTGTTGACGGATGATTATAAACGGCTTAGGACCATATGATAAGACATTTTTATCAGTAATATATCAGCAGACATATGATGATAAAAACATAAAAGAATGTGGAATATTAATTCGTTATTCGGTGATCGCAAGCTTACTCATTGAAAACAGTTGAAGCAGATATGAAACTCTAAATACAGATGACATATTAATATGTATTTTACAATATTATCAAAGTTAAAATACACAGATTACTTTCTGTTAATTATACATGGAAAAATAGTATAAGAATGTAGAAACGTCAATAATTAAAATACACTATTTCAGATAGCATTGCATTTTTTTTATTTTACACCAATATATTGCTTCATTATATCTACCAATGATCGTCTATGATACATTTTTTATGCCAGACGCGTACTTCGTTCGGGAATGTATCATTAACATATTTCCCTCCTTTGAATTTAGTGTTAATACGTCCACGAAAAAAACACCACGTCGTTTTATTATCTGCAGCTGTGCAGTTTACAGCATGAATATTATGCCTCTTGTTCAAATATCTACAGTGTTTCCCTCCAAACCACCAGTTGTTAGTAAAAACTGTATGTCCCTGTGCTAAAACCATGTCATCAAAACTCACTCCATCTATCGTTAAAGTTCCTGTTACAGCAAAATTAAGTTTATGTGGACGTTTATAGTATGTAAAATTTTGTTTTTCAAACCCCTTACCGAACAAACAGCTTACAGTATTTTTACTACCATGTCTGCCTGCCTGAATTGACAGATTCTGATATTCTCTTTGCTCTACCTTTCCTGAACTGACATCTGTCTCATATTTTTTAGCTAATACTGAAATGATTGTATCCGGATTTTGGAAAGGTTGTCCCAGTGAAACGCAGTAATGTTTCACCTGTAGAATCACTGATTTTTTAGCATCACCAGTAAACATCAGATTATTACTATGTAACTTTTTTTTATGGCAATAGCTCTTTGCAGCCGCCAAAAAAAGTATTGATATAAATATAAGTATTTTTTTATACATAAGAGACCTGCTATTATAAAAATCAAGTGGATCAACATTGAACTTGCATTGTAAACATTGTATTCCTTAGAAAAATAAAAGTGTAATGTCTTAAATTAAATGGCTGTTTTTTATAATTAATCGACTGTTGAATGATAACCACAGAATAACCCCTGATCGGTTTATAAAATCTGTTTATTAGAAAAAAATTAGCAGACAGGTTATGACAAAAATATTTCATCTGACAATACAATAAAGGACTCAAAATACTAATTTTTTATCTGATTTATCTTGTAATTACACCCATTCTTACCTGAAAAATCACAGAGGAGTTGTACTATTAGTAGTTAGTAGCATAAAAGTCACATTTAGTTTTCATACTGCTATCTGAGTAGATATCTATTATTTCTTTACTGTTAATAATACAAAGAATAGTGACACGACTATTAACAGTTTGAAGATTTTAGTAATTTGAATCAATATATACGCCAGATGTTTTTCTTATTAATATGAGTTTTTAGTTGTGTATGTTAACCGGTTATTTGCAGCTTGCATTTTTTATAGTTATATGCTCTATTAGGTATCATATTAATATAGCTGCTACCGAGGTTAGCGTCAATAAACTCACACAAAAAACTATTTAATTTATTTATGAATTTGCAGATTTATAATTTAAAATGTCCGTATTGAAATTTTTATAATATAATGAGTCACAACTTTTATTTGCAAACTACCAATTACTATTTAGCTTTTTATTTATATCTTTGTGCAGATATTATATCCATAAAATGTATTCCATCTGCCGTTAAAACTTTTGCTATAGTAAAATTAAATGTGTAAAGACGTTTATTTAAAATTAAATTCCGGGTGCATTTTGATAATGCTGTTACCCTCTAATAAATTTTTAACGCTGCCGACATGGGTGCATTAAGTTTTACGCTAACCTTATTAGTTAACTTATGCAAGAGAGAGTCCGTAATGAGGTAGTGTACATTAATTTACGTTTTAAAGAATAGGCAAATGCTGTTTTATTGCCCGGGTTGATTTAACGGAACAAGCGATCAGACAAGCAGATAATAAAATCACAATAACCATTGTAAAATAATTTTAGTTGGCAGAACATTTTTTAACAACGGAAGCAAACAAAATGAAAACAACAAGTTTATTAAAACAAATGCTAAATGACAAAAACACCTATATTGCACCAGGTATTTTTGATGGCATAACAGCCAGACTGGCAGAACAAACTGGTTTTGACGTTATCTATGCAAGTGGCGGGGCAATAGCGCGGAGCTGTGGCTTTCCGGATATTGGTATGATCAGCTTTACTGAAGTATTAAATCGTGTAGGTCAAATTGTGGAAGTAACACAAGTGCCGGTTATTGCTGATGCAGACACAGGTTTCGGTAATGCCATTAATGTTAGTCGTACTATTAAAGCGTTTGAGCGTGCTGGTGTAGCAGCAGTACATCTGGAGGATCAAACCTTTCCTAAACGTTGTGGTCACCTGAATGATAAATCACTGATTAGCGCAAAGGAAATGGCGCACAAAATTCGTGTAGCAAAAGATAGCCACACAGATGAACACTTTATTCTGATCGCTCGCACCGATGCAATTGCAGTTGAAGGTTTTAATTCAGCTATAGAGCGTTCTCAGCTCTATCTGGAAGCGGGTGCAGATGTTATTTTTGTTGAAGCACCGGAAACAATTGAACAAATTGAGCTGATAGCGCAACATATTCCTCAACCAAAACTTATTAATATGTTCCACGGTGGTAAAACTCCTTTGTTATCAAAAAAGCGTTTACAGGAGTTAGGTTATAAATTTGTCATTATCCCTTCCGATTTACAGCGTGCCACAATCCACGCATGTCAAAATACATTAAACACTATTTTAAAATATGGTGACAGTAGCAGTATCATAGAAAAGATGGCTTCTTTCAGCGATCGGGAGCAGATTGTTCGCACCAAAGAATATCTGGCAATTGATCAGGGATACACAGAATAATCATCCTGTGCGCTTAACGGATGTAATGAGAACACAGTGCACAGTTAAGCTTATTGATATCACAACAGGTTTGATAGGATTTAGGTTACTATGTCAACCAGAAAATTTATTAAAAAAATGACTATATAACTAAAGCTGTATAGAATAGTCAGAACATAACAAAAACTCAGCTTTACAACTATATCTGTTTAAATAACAATTATTTAGCGCATTAAAGGAGAAGAATACGTGGAGAATTTTATTTTATATCCGTGGCACTGGTTGGTTACAGGATTGGTATTAATTGGGTTGGAAGCGCTTGGGTTTGGTGGGTTTTTGCTTGGTGGTGCGCTGGCAGGTTTGATTATGTCTGTGGTTAGCTGGATGGATAGCAGTCTTAAATGGACAGTACAGGTTATCATATTTTCTGGTCTTACTGTTATTTTTACAATTATTTACTGG
>JAPORK010000272.1 GCA_026710285.1 Endozoicomonadaceae bacterium
CCCTCACTGGCATTACAATTGCACTAAAATGATTGCTGAAATGGGTTAATTAATTGAGAGAGAGATATCCAATAACTCTAAAGTCTCCATTTTCATCAAGGAATAATGAAAAATCTATGTCCTTAATTTCTCTGCATATACCGACAATCTTTCCATTTTCATTGAGTGTATAGAAATTCCACATTGCGTTTATATCTCCGGGAGTGCTGTCAAAACCTAATTGCACCAGATTCATGTGCTTAGTACTACGGATAATAGCAGCCTGACCGGGTTTCGTAAAAACTTTGCTCACAGGGATTGTACCATTATAAAGAGGTATATACTCTCCAAACTGTGACAATACTTGCTGCAGTGCCTTTTCATAAGGGTGCTCTATAGCTAACAGAGTATCTTTTTGAGTTAATACTCTTGCATTTAAAAAGGATATGTAATTTTTCAGCTTGAGTGGTTTTTCTGAAAATTTTGCTGCTAGTAATATTGTAAGTGAATCACACCCAATACTACCAGGGTTATCTTTTTCAAATGCCAGTAAAATATTCCATAATCGTTGCACAAACATTGTCGTGCATATGTGAATATTATCATTTATAATACTAAATTTGACCCATTCATCTGAGTGTAGATAGTTCATTAAGTCTTTAGAAGGAGAGATATTATTAAGGATTGATTGTATTGAACTACCCTGCTCAAACTCCTGATGCATTTTTGATGACATTAGTCCTTCGCTAACACAACCCAAACATTGTGTGGAATCAGGTATTTCTGCTGAAGATAATGCGCTAAACAGACTAAGTCCCAGTAACGCTACACTTGTTGCTGTTACTATTAGTGCTGTTGTTGCACCAATAACTGCTGCTGTAATATCCAAACCTTTGTTAGGTGGAAGAGAGGCAGCAGCAACGGGAACAGCACTGCTAATTGCAGCACCTGCCGTTATTGCAGTAAACAGTGCACTGCTCCCTGCATCAGCTACAGCTAAACCTAACGATGCAAATGCCATGCCTGCCATTATTGCTGAACCGGCAATATTTGCCCAACGCTGATGAATGGCGCTTAAACCAAATGTACTAATGTATCCCATCCATTTAAAAGTGGTTCCCACCCATTCGGGCATATTTCCACTGGGATCATTATGCATTATTGGATTATTATTACCAAAGCTATAACCTCCTGTTAATGGATCTTCAGTAAAAAAAAGACGATATTGCGAATTATACGCCCTTTGCTCCGGACCTAAAAACTGCCATCCTGTGACTGGATCAGTACGTTCACCATTAAATCCAACCAAATTTTGCTGGTACAATGGCAATGATGCAGATTTTTGATGCCAAATCATACCGTATGGACTATACAGGTTACGTACACTCAACTGATACTGATTGTTCGTATTATTGGTTTTTTTTAAAACTGCGGTAACATCACCTTTGTAATTGCTTTCATAATATTCATCAATAATATTATTAACAGATTTAGCAACCAGTTGATAACCAATAATATGCGATTTACTTCCTGTACTGTTGATCATCGTATTAATCAGATGACCATTACGATAAACAAAATAACTTTTACCTGCTTTGTTTTGTTCAATTATTTTTTGACCACTACTACCATAGGTATAATGATTCTGTTTCCCTTCAGGTGTTATCACATCGGTTATTTGATTAAAAGCATTGTAAGTAATTTTATTTTCTCCATCGATTATCATATTTCCGCAAAGATCATAACTGAGTGGATGCACTCTGGGTGGCTGATAATTCCAACTAATACTGATTTGTTTGGGGCGTAAAGGGGCAAAAAAATTGAAATAATTATAATTTATGGTTTTAGTAATAGTCTTATTTTGTTGTGGATCATACAAAATTTCGTCTGCTTTTGCTAATTCCTTTAATGGTGTAAATGTATAGTTTTGTTGAGTAATCACCGGGGCTTTTTGTAATAAACTACCATTGATGTCAGTTTCTCTTGGGCATAACGGCAAATTAGTAGACCCCGTGCAGGTCATTTTTTTTAGATTGCCAGCGAGATCATACTGATAATGCAACAAGCCATATTGATGGTGATCTGCTTTATATAAAAGTGTAGTCATATTATTGCTGCTGTCATAACTAAACTTCCACTGTGATAATAGTTTTCCTCCCAAAGTATCAGTTACATTATCTGCATGTCCCCAGTTATCATAAGTAATGCTTCGGTGCATGTTACTACCATAATGAACATTAGTCACTCTGGAAAAACCATCATAAACAGAAGCGATAAGTGTTTCAGCAGGGCCCTTTTTTGGCTGATAACGTGTGATAATAATACGACCAAGTTTATCATAGTAGATTTGTATTTTATTACCTGAAATATCATTTTGACTGATAAGACGGCGATTGTTGTCATACTCACAAAATAAGCGGTAATCCAAAGGATAACCTTTTTTTCCATTATGAACGATAGTTTGTAGTAATTCGTCATCACCATAAGTATAAATACTGACTCCGGTTATATCTTCTTTTCTGACCGGTAACATGGTCAGAGGATCGTAGTTTATCTTTAATTGTAATTTATTGTCCAAATATTTAGCAACTGGCAGATCAGATAAATTGTATTGCCATGATAATATATGTCCGGATGGTGTCCTGGCTGAGGAAAGTTTTCCACTTTTAGTATAAGTGAATAGTGTCTTGTTACCATCTTCAGCAGCCTGCCACAAGCGTTGTCCTAATGCGTTATATCCTGCAGAAAATAGCAGATAGCGCCCTCCTGAAATAGGTAAACTCCACTGTTGAATAACATGACCAGCTAAATCAGTAACCAGTTGCACTTGATTGCCTGCAGGATCGATAACAGAGATCAGATGACCAAGTGCATCATAGTGTTGTTTTATTATTTTATTTTGGTGATCTTTAATTAAAGTTACACGACCAAATCCATCATATTGTGTTATTGTTGTTTTTGCTTCTGCTACTTTATCACTATGAGTACACAAATATTGTATAAGAGGCAGTGCTTTTTTTGTAACCGGTAAAATAGTTTGCTTAACAGGCTGACCGGATGCTGTTGTTTTTACAACAGAAATAACCGATCGATTTCCAAACTGATCCTGTTGATAGCTGAGCATACATAAATGAGGATCATCATATTGTGTAATCCTGGTTATTCCGTTTGGAGTATGAACCTGTAATACTCTGCCAAAATCATCATAATCACGGGTAACCATCAATGTTTTTATGTGCCCTGAAGCATCAAAATAGTAGCTGTGTTCAGCAGTAAGTCTTCCGTGAGTATCAAAATAGTTGGTTTTTTTTAGCTGCCAGAAGCCGGGTTTAATTTTTCCTGTGGCATTAATGGCGCTACTAAAAAATTTTATTGCGCGTCCTGCGCTATCAAAAATAATTTTATGTCTCAGACCGCTTGCAGGGAGTAGCTGTACTTCGTTGTGTTCAGGGCTAACAAGATAATGGTAATAGGTGCTGGATGAAGCAGAGGTGGCATTTATTTTTTCTGTCTGTATAAGACGTCCCAGAGAGTCGTAGTGATAACAGACTGTATTATTACCGGAAGAATCGGTAATGCTCACTGTCTGATTAGTAAATAAGCTGGTTACAGTCTGTGATGAGTGTTCTATTTTACCTTGTCCTGAATCAATGGTGCTGTAAGTAATTTTATAATTACCATCAGCGCTTTGTTTATAATAGTAGTGTCTTGTAATGTATTTTAGTACTGAAGTAGATGATGTGGTTCCTGTCATTGTTATCTGTCTCAGCAATCCATAATTCAATATATTATTAATATTATGATAATAATTACGTGTTGTTAGTGTATATTGCTCTCTGCTTTTAATAATTTGCTGTTTAAGTTTCAACAAATAGCCGGAACCATTACGGTTAAATTCTTTTTGATAAAAGTTGTAAGTAATCACAGGAGGTAACACGCTTTTCTCACCGTCCTGATTAGCAGCAGGGTATTGTATCACTCTTTCAGGTAAAGTGTTAAAAGACCAGCCATGAGATGGAGCAGGGCAGGCAGCATCTCCTGAAACAGGACAGTAATCTGTATGAGTTAAGCGACCAAAACTATCTGTATGATCTGTTATACGACCAAAATCATCATATTTTGCTGTCACGCTACTCACAGCAGGTGTACCTGTATGATTGCCCCATACTTTCGAGACTATTTTCAATGGAAAACTATAGGTTACAGGCAGTCTGAAAAAAGAAGTGTGAGCACAGCCATTACTCTGATTGATGTTACAAAAAAAGTAGTGAACCTTTGATAGTATATTACCGTTACGATCACTAATCTGTTGACTCTCAATCAACAGATGATATTTATTATAAGTGCGTATTTCTTTAATAAGACCGTTGTCTGCTGATGTTTTATAAGTGTAGTCTGAGGGTGCTTCAAACAGAGTATCTTTGTGCAGATTATCTGTTATTAATCCGGCATTAAAGCCGAGATAATCATGTTTGTCTGCGCTGACTTGCATATAATTATAACGCATAACTATTGCGGGTTGTCCTGCTCCGGGAGCGGTTATTTCACGATTCACAGCACACAATGCATCTTTTGATGGCGCTGGTTTTTTGATAGCATCTACACAATTGTAAGTGACTATCTTTTTTAGTCCTGTGGGATAATCAATTTTAGTGATAAGATGTCCTGTATAATGAATATACAAGCCTAAACTGTTTTGCTTACTCATTGATAGCAATGTGGCGTTTCGTAATTCATTATTTTCTTTTTTAAAAATGACCTTAATTGATTTTCCGTTATACCCTCTGCTGCTGATAGTTATTTGATTTTTTTTCCAGTTCAGTTGAATGCTGTTATTATGATCATCGGTAATATTCTGCAACTGATGTGTTCCGGGGATATATAAAAAATGCACACAATTTCCATCTTGTTGCATAAGTGTGGTTTCATACCCTTCATGAGATAATATTTCACGCAAACCATTAACATAAGTAATGATGAAATGAGTCTTTTTATCACCGCTGATACTGATATCATGTAATTTATGATAACGTGGTCGCCACTTTCCGCTATTATCCTGTTTCAGATAAAAGTTTTTACCACCCGCTGTAACCAACTGGTTGGTTGCAGGGTTAAACCGGGTTAAATTCCACTGCCATCCGAAACCAATATTGTCTTTATTTGCAACGCTTATACTGTTATAACTGGCTTCAAGATCAATATTAGGACCGTGTCCCAGATTACTAAGCAGGCTACCTGCTTTTATGTGAGCAGTAAAGATACCTGTGCGCGGATCGACTGCAGACCCCCAGGTTTGTTTAAAATTCATAGCATTTGACCATATGCTCGTATCAGATGATTCTGATGAATAATCTTTTAACTTGTTTTTTGGTCTGAAAGAGACATTATTTTCTGGTTTTAAATTGGGTTTGTCAAAAACAGCAAGGTGGGGTTTGTGTATAGCGAAAACTATAGTAAACAGATCAAACAATATTATAAAAATGAGCACAAAACAAAATGATAATTGCCGTTTTAATTGAATATATATCATGTTTTTTTAAAGGAATTCAGGTGATACGAAAATGCATTATAATTGCAGATACAGATTGAAAAAACTCAATTAATCAATTTTATAAAAATATTTTACTGGGTGTAGATGGTTTTCGCTATTATTTTTATTAAATTTTACCTATAGCAGAATAAAAATAGAGGAACGTTAACAAATTTTTCATACCAAAAACTCATCTTTTTTAGATGGCAGCAGTTGAAAATAATAACCAACTCTTGTTGATTGAATCAATAAAAATTTGCTTTCACTTTTTATCTGGATGAAGCTTAAGCCTTGTATTTTTT
>JAPORK010000080.1 GCA_026710285.1 Endozoicomonadaceae bacterium
CTACATTCAACATTGGATTATATGAGTCCAAATGAGTATGAAGAAGTCATGACAAAATTAGAAAATGTTTCTTAACTGGGTTGTAATAAAATAAAAAGGTTGACCACATCAACCTTATAACTACATAAAATATTTAAAAAAGCAAAAAGATTAAACCTATTCTCACAATCAAAATACGGTAATAAAAGTGTTTTGTATACATGCTTACATTGAAAACGCCAGATTCATTTTTTTTAAAAGTTTACAATATTAAAAGAAAATAAAACTTAGCCTCCTCAAGTTGAATGCGTATATAGTAATTACTATTCAAATTTCTTGGTTTTAATTTTTTTGATGAATATTTATTTTATGAGAATGATTGATGCGCTTATTCTATC
Organism: Endozoicomonadaceae bacterium; assembly: GCA_026710285.1. GTDB lineage: Bacteria > Pseudomonadota > Gammaproteobacteria > Pseudomonadales > Endozoicomonadaceae > JAPORK01. The sequence goes on from JAPORK010000080.1 coordinate 378, forward strand.
ATGCACAGATATAAATTTAAAATATTTTTTATGAAGTAAACACGGTATTTTTATATTGAAGTCAGTATAGATATACTCAGGTGAGTCTATTCAAATATCAGATGCAAACTGCTACCCCTTCTTTTGAAGAGGTATCGAATATTTTATTCCCGGTACATTGGTATCAAATTATTTTGACCAGATATTGATACTTTTCAACCCGGCTGATGTAATAGTGCAAACATCTGTTTATGTGTTTACTGAAGGTAAAAAATGCCAGGCAACACCTAACTGTGCTATAACAACAACTACCGTAAACAGAGCACACAACAAATAAAGCATTTTCCCTTTAAAAATATGTCCCTGTCTGTGAAGCACCCATAGCATTGCCAGCGGCAGGAATATTGCGATAAAAGCCAAAGGAATAGCAGCATACCCTAAAGCCAAAATAAAACCATCTGGATAGTAAATAGCAAAAAACAGCGGCGGTGCAAAGGTAAGAATACCAGCTAATACTCTGGTAATAAGATCAAATCTGGTGGCATTGTCTTGTGTACTGTCATCACAAATTTTCTTTTGGAGACCAAAGTAAATATAATCAAACAGACCCAGTGCTACACCTAAAAATGAAGTAATAATCGCACAGCCTGAAAACAAATTGAGCGACTTATTAAACCAGTGTGCTTTTCTGGAAACTGCCGTTAATGTATTAATTAATTCACCTATAGTGCCATGGGTTGCAAGTTCATTAATCTGGCTGCCAGTGAGGACACCGAATGAAGCGGTCAACCAGAGGATATATACAATCAGCGGGATAGTACTGCCTATAATAAATACTCGGCGTAAAACAGGTGGGTTATTACCAACATAAGAGATTAACGGTGTTGTACATCCATGAAATCCAAAAGCAGTATAAACAACAGGCAAAATAGCCAATGCGGTGGCAGTATTGTAATTATAATTTATCAGGGTAAATTCAGCAGATATTTTGGCAGCCCCCAATAAAAAAAAGAGTATCATAATGAAACAGGCTATCATCATACAAAAAAACAGGCGGTTGATTCTGTCAACAATTTTAACACCCATCAAAAGAATGACAACCATTGCACCTGTTGCAGCAATACAGTAACCGGTATGTGATAAAGAAAAAAGCTGCTGACTGAAAAAATTTTCTAAAAAGGAAGCTGAGCCTGAAATATAAGCAGCCAACACGGCATAAAACAGCAATAAAAAAGAGAGTGTACTCAATATTTTTCCGGTTACTCCTAACGCCTTATCGGACATCACCAAAAATGTACTGCCGGGCTCTATAATTAAATTGACTTTCAGAGTGAGCAGTGAAGACCAACACATGACAAACCAGCAACTGAATAAAATAAACAGCATGGGTAAAAATCCCAGTTTGGCTGAAACAATTGGAAGTGCAAGCATACCTCCACCAATAGCAGTACCTGCAACAATCAGTACAGCACCAAAAGGACGAGACCATGACATAAAAAAACCTTATAAAAATTGTAAATAATTCGTATTATTGCAGATTGCCAATAAAAAAGATAAATAGCAACCTGTGTATTTTTATTAATTAATGTAATGGGTTTCATTATTTTATTAAAAACTTCCACGCTCCACCATTTTTGCAGGTTGCTTTAGTATCGTTTACCGTACACCTGAAATCATTAAAAACCAGACAGAAAATGACCGGATCCCTTTTTCTTATCAAGACCAGCATAACAGTAGAATTTATTCTTTTCATCTGTACCTTTCATGTGGATCCTCCCTCGGATCGTTAAGTAAATCAACATGTACAAAACCCTGTTTTTTTATCTTCGAGACTCAAACCAACTGTTTGCTTAAGCCTAGATGTACAGCATTTATGTTATAAGATGGAGAAAACCAGTTAACCTCAAGAGCACAGTTAGGTTTTAGCTGATTATCATCACTCTACCGTCAATATTGGGTGTATTAACTGGTTTTAATTATGTTATCTATATTCACCATCTGTATATGGAAAAAGTCCATAAAAAATTAAACATTAATAATTTATATGAATTTCTGCATCAGATACCTCGTGATTAGCATGGATCATCAATACAATGCGGAAAATTAATTCATTAGCTATTAAGCTTACAAAACATTTGCCGTGGCATCAAGCCAGAATTATTTCTCTGATGCCATTTATGCTTTTTTTACTTTAAATATATTCAGCCAGCTATATGTGGGATAACTAAATATTTTCAAATACCAACCTAAGAATGATTAAGTTGTCGTAGCATTTGTCTTGTTATTTCCATTGTCTGCGTATGATTATTAGGCACGCATTACCTCTCCTTTAGGACTGTCTTTTAGTCACACTTTTTAAGCTTCACTTTTTTTGTAGGTTTGTTTTCTGCTGAGTATATCAGTCTTTACTGAACACACCGTGGGCTGGTATATTAGTAGCAGACAAGCTGCGAAAAAATTATGAACAAGTTCTGAAAATAAATCTTTTGGTTTTGAAGTCAAAACTCTGTACTTGAAAGCTATCAAACAAACTCTGATCAATTTAAAAGGTTTCGGTCGTGCAGTGTACAATATTAGTCAGGATTATGGTATGAACCAGGGATAAACTAATAAAATGATAAAAATCAAACTCTTAAGTTATTTTTTACTAATCGCTAATTGTTGGTATTGCTGGTAAAAAGATATTGACCCGCTGGTTTTCGGACCAGTTTCTATCTGCTAAGGTCTGTTTCGGGTTATACGCAGCCCAAAAAACCTGTTAATGTATAAGCCCTGTATTTGATCTTTTTTAGCGTCTTTCAAAAAAATATAAAAATTCATAGAGAAAAATAATTGACATGAAGGCAGTTCATCAATAGAATGCTTTACATTGACGTGAACAGTTGAAGAACTTAATTTTTTGCGAGATTGGCAGAGTTATAAAAAAGCTTGTTTTCAAACCGCAGAATAAGTTAAATTAATTACATTTAAGTTCTGTGATTTTGTTTGTCCCCTTCGTCTAGAGGTTAGGACATCGCCCTTTCACGGCGGTAACAGGGGTTCGAATCCCCTAGGGGACGCCATTTATTTGTCTGAGTGTGAAAAAACAAAGACATACTTTATGGACATAAAAAGCGGGAATAGCTCAGCTGGTAGAGCACAACCTTGCCAAGGTTGGGGTCGCGAGTTCGAATCTCGTTTCCCGCTCCATTACTCACAACAAAGGGGCCATAGCTCAGCTGGGAGAGCGCTTGCATGGCATGCAAGAGGTCGGCGGTTCGATCCCGCCTGGCTCCACCAGCCCTACTGCTTAACCTGCTTTTAAAGAATTGAATCAACACGTGCTGGCTGACATGTTTCCTGGCATCTCGGATTAGGCAAGTTTTTATTGCAGCAAAAAAAGTGCAGGAATCCGTATAAAAAAGCATCATTGAATTTCACTTTCTGCTGATCTTATAGACCCAACTCAAACCAAACAATCATTCATTAAAGTATACAAATGAACAGCTGCAGTTACACCACAAACATTTTTGCTTCAGCCAAAAAACTTCTAACTGTTATTACAGGTTGTTTCAAAATGAATATTCCAGAAGAAGAGAAAGAGGTTCTTAGGGTCTGATGATCAAAAATCCTCTGTTTTAACATCGAATCAGTATGCTGTGATTAACATCAATTTTTGTGGTGGATTTGTTGTCAATACAGGAGCACAGAATTCTGTTTTTTTACCCGGAAAATGCCGTATTGGCAATCATACTTTTGTACATAAATATTTGGTTGGATGTGAAAAAATTTGGAAATTTTTTCTGGATTTCTGCTTACGCAGGAATAACAACGGTGGAGTATGGCAGAAACCGTTGAAGCCATAAAGCCCCATGAAATTCTGTTTGTGCAGACTCGTCATTCCTGCGCAAACAGGAATCCAGTGGTATTTACAGTGTATTTTCTATGAGATTATACATACTGCAGATACTTATTTATAAGAGTATGATTGGCAACAAAAAGTATATGACCTGCAAGTTGTTAAGTTTGAATAAAGCTTCTGGTTAACTCTGCATTTTGTTGTATTGATTTGTTTTTGGTAAAGATCAATGCCTGTCATGATGATGACAGGCATTAATGAGATAAACAGATTTATTGATTTACAGTAGCTTTAGCTTTACACAAGCTTTGCAAAATATATTGGGTTTTAGAAAGAATAACCAATCGTTAAACTTGCTGTGATTGGGTTGTAATCTCTTTTGATTTTAGTTTGACCAACACAAGTGCTACCAACACAGTTGTTGTATTTGAGCTCATATTTTTTCAGGTAAGTATAATTTACAGCTGCACTAATCATCCAGTCATTATCAATACGGTAATTCAGACCCAGTTGTGCAACAGGTGCAATTTTGTTGCTTTCCTTGCCCTTGAAAATTAACGTATCAGCACCTTGTGTAACCGTAAGGTCATTTGCTTTAAAATAGTTATAAGAAGCACCTAAACCTACATAAGGAACCATATCTGTATCGTTAAAGAAATGATATTGGGCTGTCAATGCTGTTTGCTGATATTTAAAGTTGTCTTTGACTTTCTGACCCCCAAAGTTAAAGTCTTGCTTGATTTTAACAGGCCATGTACCGGATAACTCTGCACCAAATCCCATATCGCTTAAGTAACTTAATGCTAATAATCCTGTCATACCGTTTTTCACCGCAGCTTTATCTTCACCAGAATGCTTATTAATCTTTTTAGCACCGGAATTTAAAGTAAAAATACCCGCAGCACCTGCTTTTAACATCCAGTTACCATCCATTAATGCTGAGCTTGCTCCATCCTCATCGTCTTCGCTATCGCTACTGAAGGCAACGTTTTTTTTATGTTCCGGTGCAGGATGATCGGCATCAACAGCCGTTAGCTCCCCCTGATCATTAACAGTTAAATTGTCTATTGAAGGCTTACTTGCAAATAGTGCTGATGTGAAAAATAACCAGGTAACAACACCCAGTAGCGTTTTTTTAATAAAAGTACTCATTGTTTTTATAACTCTCTCTTATTGTTATGACTACGGAAAATATCCGGTTTTTTACAAATTTAATTGTTATACCTTGTATATAGTGAAAGTTCCTTTAATGAAATTTCCGTGTATGTTTAGCAAAACTTTGTAAGTTTTCCAAATTTAACAGCAACTTTTTATCAAAATATTTTTAAATAAAGGAAGAGCTGTCGTTAAAAATAGCGCTTTTTATATCCTGACAAAGAAGTATTTTTGTTTAATATTCAGTAACTAAACACGCATCAGACTATTTGACAAACTGTTATCACTACGGAATAAAAAAATTTTGTAATCTGTCACGTTAAAAACCTTAACTCAGACCAGCACTCATTATAAAAAACCACAGCAAACAGTTTCATTTTTCAATTAACTGATGATTGTGATACTTAATTCCACAAGCAAATCTACTTCATCATCATCGGTATCGCGATAATGGTA
>JAPORK010000039.1 GCA_026710285.1 Endozoicomonadaceae bacterium
ATGGAAGAACACCAGGAGTAGTGCTGGCATAAAGCTTGGAATAACTTGAATTTACACCTACGGGTGCATATCCGATTATAGTCTGTGAATTATCGGCAGTGATACTATGCGTTAAATTTAAATCCCCTGTATATTGATTAACCTTGTACACATTAAGATCTGCAGCTGAAAACATGCAATAAACTTGTGAATGTACCGGATCAAAAATAGTATTGTAAGTTAGAAATTTGACTCTTTTTTTGTCTGATATTGGTGGATACACCGTCCAGTTAGCGTCACTAAGTTTACATGTTGTTAGCTCGCCGTCTGATTGATTGATATTACATATATACAAAGCATTGGCAACAACATTTAATTGCGGAGTAGCTGTTATATATGCTCTTGAATGTATTGGATCTACAGAAACATTGGTTACTACATTAGTTGCAGATGAATTAAATATTGGTTTATTAAAACGACATCCGGTTAACTGTCCCTGATAACCAATCGTGCAGATACGAATACGCTTTTCAGGAGGTGTATCTTGCTGGTAAAAAATATAAGCATGCACAGGATGAACCGTAACACCAAAACGGATTTCCCGAGAAAAATACAGATGATTCCAGGAGGTTAAGATTGTGTATACAGCTACAAAGGACTGTTTTACTCCAGGATTGTTCAGATGTGGTATATGTGAACTAAAAGTCAAAGAACAGATCTTTCCTATCGAAAGGCTGGATTGCAAACAACTGTTGTTAATTAAATTTACACCATGCAAAGTACTTTTTTGTGTAATCATCTGAGGAGAATATACTTTAATTGAATGAAAAGCTATATTAACCACTTTAAATGTAAACTTTATGATGTTTGGATCAAAAACTTTTCTTTGAAGAAAAACATTACCATTAGGTATGGCATTAAAAAAACCTTTAGTGAAAGCCCCTGTTTTGGTGGTAGATAACCCGACTATAGCAATTATAAATAATAAAAACAGATAATATTGTTTCATTGAATACTCCTGAGGAATTTTAAAGTATTTTATACTTACAAATTGAACGACAAATCACAAATACACATAAAGCTTTTTGATTTTCCTTCACAACTCCTTAATGATTTTTTGGGTGATATCTTAAAACATAAGACGTATATTTTGTCGTTGTTTTACGGATTTATTTAATCGCTCCTGAAAAAATAAATATATCTGACTTTAAAAGGTGTTTTTATTTCTTTTCTGGATTTTTTAAGCAGGTTTCATATAATTAGTCGGTCCTGAAAAACACAATTTTAGCAAAGAAACTTACTCCATACCAAACTCAATAAAATTAAAATATTAATTTATAAATTAAAAAAAATTTATCAGGGTCAGGTAAACATTTACATAATAACTATAGATGTATTTTGTCTCCAGCATATCCTCAGTAACCATTCAGTTATAAATCTAAAAAAATAAACTGAAAATATATCTGCCGGTTGCTAAATGTGGATGATTGTGCTTTGTTATAGGCTTAAAATAAAACGTAAAGCCATATTGCTACAAAATTTCAGATACAGATTGATAATTAACAATTTTAACGGTGCTGTATGGAAAAACTTATAACTTATTATCTGTTTATAATACGTAGTTATTTATCAACTAACAGAATGATAAAAAATATATTTTATCTTTTTTTCCTTTCATCACTATTTTTTTGTCCGCTTTCTTTTGCTATTTCTGACCAGACAATAATTGAAATCATACGCAGCGGAGATGAGGCAGCTGTTAATAAATTAATACAAGACAATGATCTTGAAGTTAACCAGGTTCTGCAAGTTGAAAAAACCGAGTGTAAAATTTGGGAGGTGGTTAATAATAAGTACACACCACTTATGGTTGCCGCTAAATCGGGACTTATAAAAATAGTTAAAAACTTAATTGAGCAGGGAGCTGAAATAGATAAACAGGTCAATGAGATGACAGCATTAATGCATGCAGTCGCATGGGGAAATAAAGATGTTGTCACGTTTTTAATTAAACAAGGTGCTGATGTACATATAAAAGATAGTGAAGATTCAACTATTTTAATTCTTGCAATATTAGGGCACAGCAGAACAGTTTACATGCTTTTTTTAGACTATATAAAAAGCAGGAGGCCAAATTGTTTAAAAAATACTGAGGTCTTAGCCAGAATAATAAATGTATTTGATGTTGAAGTTATAAAGAATTTAGCTGGTAACGAAATAGACGACGAGACATATAAGATAATATCTGCAATGTCTTCAGCCAGAGATGAAAAAATGCAAATCATCACATTACTTATTGAAAATGGAGTCGATATAAATGCACAGGATGATGAGGGTGATACAGCTTTAATATGCGCAACAGCACGACAAAATGTAGAAGCTGTCAGGCTTTTGCTTAACAAGGAAGCTGATATAAACAGACAAAACAAAACGGGTGACACCGCTTTAATGTGTGCCATGGAAAGAGAAAGTACAGAGATTGTTCGTCTCCTGCTTAACAAGGCAGCCAATGTGAATGCACAAGATAAGAATAACGGTACGGCTTTAATATGTGCAGTAGAATGGAAAATGGAAGAAAATGTTAAGCTATTGCTAGAGTATGAAGCTGATATAAATATACAAAATGAGGATGGAGACACTGCGTTAATATGTGCCGTGAAAAGTCAGTTTGCAGAAATTGCCAGGCTATTGCTTGACAGTGGCGCTGATGTAAACAAGCAAGATAACGGCGGTGTTACAGCCTTAATACATGCGGCAGAAAAAGAAAGTACAGAGGAAAGTACAGAGATTGTTGCTCTTTTGCTTAAAAATAAAGCTGATGTGAATAAACAAGATATAAACGGTGATACTGCTTTAATATGTGCTGTGAAATGGGGAAAAGTACAAACTGTTAAGCTCTTGCTTGAACATAGAGCTGACGTAAATCTACGAGATAACAATGGAAATACAGCCTTAATGTATGCGGCAGAAGCTGGAAAAACAGAAATTATTATGCTTTTGCTGAACAGTAACGCTGATGTAAATATACAAAACAAAGAGAAAAAAACAGCTTTGAGCTGTGCAATAGAAACAGGTAATACTGAACTTATGAAACTCCTGGTTAAAAATGGTGCTAATACCAGCATGTAAGATCTGAGTAGTGATACTTCTTAAGCTTCTTTAATAGCTTGTCCAGATAATAATTAATAATTTTGAAGGTGTTGTATGAAAAAATTCGTAAAAAAAAATTTGTTTTTAATTGAACAGGATGCTAATCTACGCAGAATCTAGTGAAGATTCAACTATTTTAATTCTTACTATGATGGGATACAGCAAAACAGCCTACATGCTTCTTTGCTGAAAAATTTTAAAAAAATAGGGACTTCATATAAATTTCATCATCTGACAGCTGCGCAAGCCCTGTACTTAGCTTCTACTTTGTAGAGTGCGCTGATAAGTAAGCTTTCATATTTTAAAAAACTTCTTTATAGTTATGCACTTGAAAACAACAATATACCCAGTTAACTTTCAAACAATGGGTTTTATTTTTATTACATAACCCTTCAATAATAATGATTTCTTATAAAGTGTATTCAACATTTTCAAGTGAAATCGGCATATATCCCAGCGATTAGTATTTGATAAATTTAAAAAAATAACTCCAATTTTTTCTAATAAAAGCAATTGAGGTGAACGTCAAATGAATTCTATTAAGCAAATTTCATTTTTGTTATCTTTAATTTTAGTAACAAGTAGCATTTTTGGATCAACCAAATCCGAGATAATTAATAACACCAACAAACCTATCGAGGTACTATGGACAGCTGTCGGATGTTCATGTCCAAATATCCTTGATTATTTTAAGTTTAAGGATAAATTCTGTCAGGAGAAGGTAGCTAATGCTAACGGAGGATCTGCTCACTATAAATTTAAAGGTTTCATGATTAATCTACAGGTAGAGGTTAGGGCAAGCTGTAGGAGAAATAGTAATCAACTTGGTGATCTCTATAGCTTTTATTGTCCGTCAACAGGTAAATGGAAATTAGATGGTGATGACTATGTCTACTGTAAATTGAAAGGTAAAGGAAGAAAACATGTTAATAGGGTAGTCATTAATGATTTTAACATTGAAAAAGAGGGATCAAAAAATTGCCACTATCGTAGCCATGACGGAGAATAACACTGAAGTTTTTTAAATACATTTTCTGATGAAGCATTATTTGCAGTTTATTTTATAAAAAACGAGTTATTCTACAAGATAAGAGTGGAAATACAGCCTTAATGTATGCGGCAGAAGCTGGAAAAACAGAAATTATTATGCTTTTGCTGAACAATAACGCTGATGTAAATATACAAAACAAAGAGAAAAAAACAGCTTCAATCTATGCAAGATAAACAGGTAATACTAAACTGATGAAACTCTCATTTAAAAATGGTGGTGCTAATGACAGCATGTAAGATCTGAGTAGTGATACTTCTTAAGCTCCTGTAATAGCTTGTCCAGATAATAATTAATAATTTTGAAGGTGCTGTATGAAAAAATTTATAAATGATAATTTATTTTTAATGCTCAGCTACTTATCGACAAATAAAAAAATAATAAAAAACATATTTTATCTTTTTCCCTTTTCATTGCTGTTTTTTTGTCCAATTTCTTTTGCTGTTACTGACCACTTGTTAGTTAAAACTATACGTGAAGGAGATGTAGTAGCGGTTGGTAAATTAATACAAAACGGTAATCTTGGAGTTAATCAAATTCTACAATTTAGAGAAGTCAATTCTTACCTTTCGGACGAAGCTGATTATGAGTATACACCACTTATGGTTGCTGCTGCATCTGGACTGACAGCAATGACCAAAAAATTAATTGAGTGGGGGGCTGAACTAGATCAACAGGTTGATGACAAAACGGCATTAATGCTTGCGGTCTCGTATGGACATAAAGACGTTGTCATGTTTTTAATTGAACAAGGTGCTAATGTACATCTGCGAAATAGTGAAGACTTTACTATTTTAATGCTTACAGTACTTGGATACAATAAAGAAGTTGCAACATTGTTAATGGAATATCTGAAAAGTAAGAATCCGGATGACTCGACAGATACTGAACTTCTAGCTGAAGTAGTAAGTGGATGTAATGTGGAAACTTTAAAGCAGTTAACCGCTAATCAAATGGATGCAGACATACAGAGTATAATATCTGCAATGTCTTCAGCCGGAGATGATAAAATACAAATCATGATATCTCTTATTGCACGTGGAGCAGATATAAATGCACAAGACAAAGTGGGTGACACGGCTTTAATGTGTGCAGCAGCAACACAAAACGAAAAAGCTATCAGGCTTCTTCTTGAGAATGAAGCTAATACAAATATCAGCAATAAAAAAGGTGTTACAGCCTTAATGTCTGCGTCGGAAAGACGAAGCGCAAAAATTGTTGAGCTTTTGATTGAAAATAAGGCTAATATAAATGCACGAGATAATGTGGGTGACACAGCTTTAATATGTGCAGTTAGGGAGCAGCACACACAAATTGCTAGACTCCTGATTGACAATAAAGCTGATCCAAACATACAGAACATGTATAAAAAAACAGCTTTAATGTATGCAAAAAAAAATAATGATACTGAAGTTATGAAACTTTTGATTGAAAATGGTGCGGATGCCAATATGTAAGATCTGAGTAATGATTTCAGTAGTTACTCAGTATATTGATATTAGCAACCTACATTCCTGCGATCTCCATTTGGATTTCATAAATTAAATGGGTTGTTCTTCCGGGAAGC
>JAPORK010000389.1 GCA_026710285.1 Endozoicomonadaceae bacterium
CAATCGGTGGATTAGTCTCTTTTTCTTTCATATTGACATCCATTCCCCCTCCCTGAATCATAAAGCCACTGATGACACGATGAAAAATCGTATTATTATAATGACCTGATTGTACATATTGGATAAAATTCTCTGTAGTTTTCGGCGCCTTTTCTTTGTCCAAAGAGATTTTTATTTTTCCCATTGTAGTCTGTAATGTTACAAACATAAACCTAGTCTATCCTCTTAAATAAATTGATTTTTTTTACACATACAAAAGTATGCGCATTACTGTTAACTATCAGCAGGCAGAGTTATTTGCTGCCTGTCATGTTTTTCAATAAAAGAGCAGTTCAGATACTTCTTTTGTAAGCAATTGATGCGGTTATAAATATTTTTAATTAAAACCTTTAAAATCAATATTTTACATTTTATATGGCAGGCAAGCTCCCAAAAACTGTCTGCATTACTGAACGCAAAAACATTAATTTATTTGATTGCATATGTGCAAAATGACGTATTGTAAAAGAATGTACACAAATAAACAACTTTATTGTATCTGTTGTACAATTTTTTATCAGGACAAGATCATACTTTTATAAAAATGATTTGATGGCAACATAAGGTTTTTGATGTTATAGGGAAGTTATGATGTCATTTTAAAATCATTTTAGCTCATTAGAAGATCCCTGCTCAAAAACTAACAGGAAGCATGATTTTTTGGATGTTATGTTTCTTGTCGCCAGTACAGTTTTATCTGCTGCTAAAGGTTGTTAAGTTATTGTTAAATTTGAAAACGTAAAGATCAAATGGCTCAAGACTCAGACCCTGGTCAGCGTAATAGCGCGACTTAACACTTTTCTGGCAATACAATGATAAATGTTCTATAAGCTAGAGGCAGATGAATTAACTCACTATATTATACCTGCCCCTTTGGCTGGTAATCATGGGATATTTTATACCAGATAAACTCATATAAATTGTTAATAATTAGAGTTTTATAAGGTTTATCCTGTATTCGGTGTGTTAGTTAAAAATCATCACAAAATAAAAATAAGTTGTTTTAACATAATCAAATTCCGGACTTAAGTAGTAAAAGGAAACATATTAATGATAAAAATAGTAACTGACAGGAAGACGACTTTTCTTCTTATGATATCCTTGTTTTACCTGATTTTTATGCAGGTAGCCCGGGCAGATCAAATGAATGTTATTGCTTTTCACATTACCAATTCTGGTATGTATGCAACAATAGGGGTTAGCAGTGAGCCAACACCTGAACAAACATTTTTTATCGATCAGTCAACAGAACCTACGCTTACGTGTGATCCGGCTTCTATTGCTTTTACAGACTCTCCGCTAAAATTTTTCCAAACTTTTTGGAAGCACTATGGAACAAAAATCACTGAGTTGTTAAATGATGACACACACAAAGCACTACCAATAAAAGTTCGTATCGTAGCAGCCGGTAGTAAAAGAGCAGCAAGCAAATCTGCACCTGAAGAATCAACAATAGGATATTATCTCAGGTCGTATAGTCGGGAACAAACTGAAGCCTGCTTAAAAACACAAAATAAAAAACAATTTTTTAACTGTGTATTTACTGCAGAGATAGAACGCTGGTTGCCTGGCAGAGATATTACTGTAGATGAAATAGAAGAGGATACTGCATCGATAGTAAAAATGGCTGCTCTGTATTATGCTCATCAGATAAAATCAGCACCAGGCTCAGAGGATAAACAGTTATCAGATCCAGAAACAGAATCTGTAAAAAGTACCGATCAGCAGCCGCTACTTGTAGGTCATATAACAACCTGTAGTCAATTTTGTTCAATGGATGATCATACAGACTGTCGTTATAGATTATTACCATACATGAACGTATTCTCTCATCAGAATAATTATATTACTTTTCGGATAGGTGATTGTTTTCAACAAAAGCATCTGAAAGATTTTATAAGCAGTGACAGTATGCAACCTGTAGTAGAGAGTTTTAAAGAGCAGAGACAACTCAGACGTGAAGGGAAAAAGGATCAAGTAAAGTTAGATCAGGATCAGTTTGAGCAGTTGCTCTGCAAATATCAGCAGCAACATGCAGATTCTCTGTTATCTGCTGTATATTCATCATCGGTCTTGCATCAGGCAGCACATATTGAACCACAAAAAGATCAACCAATGTATGACGGAGCAGCACCCTGTATGATGTGTCGGCTTGGCGTCCTGGGTGTCGGTTATGTTCTGTTTGGTGATTTGGTTGCAGATACTCTTTATAAACAGGGTAATATGCCTGAGATGGATAAGATAAAAAAAACTTGTCCACAATATTCATCAGAATGTGCTTGTGATCAGGCTATGCATTTAATTGAGAATGTTATTCAGTCACTTTTAGAGGAAATTACCTCTATAGGCATATCTTTTGCAGAAAAAAACAGATCAGTAGAAAAACAGCATCAGACAATTCCTTCATTTATGCTTATAGGTGACAGAATTAATATACTGGAACAATATGCGCTTAAGAAAGATCTCAGTTTTTCAGATATATTGGTGCAAAGGTTGCAAAATCAGGGAGAAGTGGACAAGCTTGTAAAACAAATGCGTGAAACGATCATGTGTTGTAATGAACAGCAATTTAAAGAAGATATACAAAACACAATCATACCTATGATTCAGAAAATGATCATTGTACCTAAAGAAAAATTTACAACCTTAATGCATCAGGTTGCTCAGTGATGTGAGAAAAAATTCACCATTAAGGAGAACAATAGTTCAGACAGTTGTTGACAACGCAGTGGATTAAATCTACTTGGTCTGTTAATTTTCAGGTGTGTTAAGTTTACATGGATGTGACTAAATCACTGAAAATTAATGGATCGAACTATTGGAACAACTGATAAAAAAACGCTCTCTGTTGGATACTTTGTCTGAATTCAGATAGATTAAAAAGGTGTAGTGGTTATTAAATTCTCAAAATACATGAATAAGAAGGATAAATATGAAAGATCTGATTCTGCACACCATTACCGTATTTATGGGTTTTTTTGCAATTATGAACCCAATTGCCAACACTCCAATCTTCCTTAGTTTGACTGCAAATGAAGATCCTGAAACGATCAAATCTACCGCTTTTAATGCAGTTTTTACAGCCTTTATTATTGTGAGCATCTTTGCTATTTTCGGTAAACTTATTTTTGATCTTTTTGGTATTACGCTATATGCATTACGTATCACCGGCGGTATTTTAATATTTGTAATTGGCTTTCGTATGCTTCAGGGAGATTCCACTCACAATAAAACTAAAGAAAAAGCTTATTCACCAGAACAGCAAAGAGCTGCATTGAGTATTGCCATTTCTCCGCTGGCTACGCCGCTACTGGCAGGACCTGGCACCATTGCAACGGCGATGAATTTTGCCGCAACCGGTGGTATCGACAAAATGATGATTACTATTATCTCTTTTGCTGTTTTATGTGTACTGACTCACCTGTTATTTTTATCTGGTAAACGCTTAATTAAAGCGGTTGGACCAAGTGCTCTAAATGTTATAACAAAAATGATGGGTTTAATTCTGGCAGTTATTGGTACGCAGATGCTGATTCAAGGTATAGTTGTAGCCTATAAAACGACATTCATCTGATTGATCAGCAATCATATATAATATGTATGTCGCTTATATATTAGATCCTGAATTTTTTCACAAATACAGGCATCGTTTTTCTCTTAGATAAACTTGCGTCTTTTAAACTGATTGTGTAGTCTCCTGCTTTTATTCAGGTAGATCTATCTTCTGCTGAACATACTACTCACCTTTCTGGCTGGGTGGAGTCTAAGCCTGCCTTCACGCTTCGACAAATTCAGAGCACCCCTGTGATTTTTTTCAGAAAGCGATTGATAAAAAGCATTTCATAATTTGACAATAAAAAGATGTTGTCTATTTTTTTCTAAACATTAATAATCTAAAACTAAAAAAATATTAAACAGTATTTTTAAAAATAAAAGACTGTATTGTAATATTGTAAGGAAAAGTATCAATGATAAAAATTATCTCTTTCAGAAAAAGAATTTTTCTTTTTATGTTATTCCTGTTTTGTCTGGTTTTTACGCAAGCAAGCCGGGCAAGTGAAGCAAGTATTATCGCTTTTTTTATCACTGATACTGGTATGCATGTAACAGTAGGCGTTGATGATAAAACAATACCTGAAAAAACATTTTTTATGGATCAGTCTACGGAACCAACGCTTACACAGAACTCACCTTTATTTATTTTTACAGACTCTTCATTAAAGTTTTTTCTCACCTTTTGGAGGAAGTATGAAAAGGAAATCCAGGCTTTATTAGATAACAGTACACACAAAAAATTACCATTAAAAGTTTATATTGCTGCAACCGGTTTGGCACAAGCAAAAGTAATCAGGATAAAAGAAGATGAGTTAATCAATGATTACATCTCGTCATGTCCGAATAATTTACAGTGGTTGTTAGGGGGGATGAATGTAGCGGAATTTTTCAATAATGTATTTTATCATGAAATAGAAAAAAGTTTTCCGGGAAAAACGATCACTATGTATGAGACAGTGGCTGGTGAGCATTTGTTGACAAATACGGTTTCTGTTTATTATGGTCAGATAAAGTCAGCATCGGGGGTGGGAAACGGAAAGCTATCAGATCAAAGTGCAGTGATGAACGACGAGGAAGATTTGTCACAACCTGCAATTGTTGCGTATCTGTCAACTGATATCCGCTTCTATAAAATTGACGATGTTAATAATGCAGAAAACCACAGCTTCTCTTACTTTATTTCACAAGGCCTTCATCGTTTAAAGTTAAACAAAAATATTTATGATATTGGTCTTAGCTTTAGAGAAAAACACCTGAACAAACTAATAACCAGCGAAACTATGCAAGCTGTAACAGAGAGTTTTGACCAGAAATTCGCACGACATACCGCAAGTTTTACCGATAAAATACAGTTAAATCAGCAGCAATTTGAAGCATCGTTCTGTGAATACCAGAAGAAGCACAGAGATGATTTATTATCCGCTGTCTATTCAGCAGATATCTTACATGATGCAAAACACACAGATCATGGAAAAACTGAACCCACTCACCAGGGAGCACCCTGTATGATGTATCTGTTGGGAAGGTTAGGTAAAGGTTATAATCTGTTCGGTGACTGTGTTTCCGATGTACTTTCTGCAAAAGGATATACCGGAGATCAGTTTGCAGAAAGATTAAGCAGAATAAAAATAACCTGCCCGGAATATTCAGCAGAGCGTGCTTGTGATCAGGTGATAGATTTAGTTGATAACGTTTTTGAATCATTTTTAGCGTATATCATCTGCATAAGTCAAAACGATTACTGTTTGTGGAGCCATGCAGAGGATGGCACGATGATAAGTAATCCATTCATATTAACAGGCGACAGAGCTAATTTACTAAAACAATATGCCAGCAGAAAAAATGCAACACTCCCAGAGTTATTGTTACAAAGATTGCAGGATCAGCAATATGTGAATAAGCTGTTTGAAAAAATGCAGACTTCACCCAATGAACAGTTAAAAGTGCAGTTTGAAACAGACATAAAAACTAAAGTCATACCTTTCGTTAAAAATATACTAATAGTGCCTGAAGAAGAATTTACCAACCTAATGTATCAGGTTGCACTAAGATATGTGCATAAAAGTAAGAACATTAACCCGAATATTTCATACCTACACACTAAGCGACAGCTTTTGATAACAGATTT
>JAPORK010000442.1 GCA_026710285.1 Endozoicomonadaceae bacterium
CGCGGAATTCACGCTGGTGCGTTGCTGAAACTGGATAAAAGTAAACTACCTAACTGGAAATACCTGGATAAAGATATTCTTAAAAAACTGGAAGTAAATGATCCGGGAAATCAATATAGTGTTCCCTATATGATTGATATTACCGGTATTGTCTATAATCCTGCTCTACTCAAAAAAGCACTGGGTAAGCTTTCCATGCCAGAAGATAAGTGGGAGCTGCTTTTTAATCCAGTCTATGCTGAAAAACTTTCTTCATGTGGTATAGCTTTCCTTGATTCTCCCACAGAAGTTTTTGCCAGTGCACTACTGTATAAAGGCATAGACCCTAACACAGCAACAGCCGCTAATTATCAGGAAGCTAAAAAAATCATCTCCGCAGTTCGCCCTTTTGTGCGTTATTTTGATTCAACCCGTTATCTTTCTGATCTTGCTAATGGCAATATCTGTATTGCACTTGGCTGGAATGGTGATGCCTTCATGGCTAATAAGGCTGCCAAACAGGCAAAAAAAGATATCTCAGTTACGTTCATTACCCCTAAAAAAGGAGCATTGATGAGTTTCGATATGCTGACCATTCCTAAAGATGCTAAAAATTATGACAATGCCCTTACCTTTATTAACTATATGCTCAGCCCTGAAGTAATGGCTAAAAATACCGGATTTACCTTTTATGGTAATGCAGTACCTGCTTCGAAAAAATATTTACCCGATGCTGAAATTATCAATAATAAAGCCGTTTATCCGGATGCGGATGATATGCAACACTTGATTGTTCCTAAACCGCTTTCTTTGCCACTGACAAAGCTTGTCACCCGGCTTTGGAGTGAAGCAAAATCGGGTAATTAACTTTTTTGTCTGCTCTTTATGCAGACAAATACACCAACAACAGTTATTAATTTTTTGTATTAAAAAGATAAAAACGTAAAGTCGCAGGTATAGTTTTTATCGTTAAAATAATTTAGCATAGAACTCTTTCAAATACTGTTAAAATCCTGGCAAGCGATAGCAATTGATTATAAACAGCAGACTTGAAATTAAATTTTTGAAAGAAAAGCATAAAAGAGGGCTCAGGCGGATGGCAGAAGTCAGTAATAATCAAAATCGGCATAATGCAATGCAAACACAAGGACACAGCCTGAATAAAAGCTTGCCGGAAATCAGAAAAAATGGTCATAAGTCACGACCTGTCATTTTACGAATGGAAAAAGTCTGCAAATATTATGGTAGTCATACTGTACTTGATGACGTTACATTAAATATCCGCAAAGGTGATATTTTTGCATTGCTCGGCGGATCAGGTGCAGGAAAATCTACACTATTAAAAATCCTTGCCGGTTTTGAACAACCTTCTTCTGGTCGTGTATATCTGGATGATGAAGACATCACCAGTCTGCCTCCTTTTAAAAGACCAATCAATATGATGTTTCAGAGCTATGCGCTGTTTCCTCATATGACCGTTGAAAAAAATATTGCCTTTGGACTTAAACAAGATAAGCTTCCCGCCAAAGAAATAAAGTCAAGAGTTGAAGAGCTGCTGGGACTTGTACATATGGAAAAGTATGCAAAACGCAAACCGCATCAACTCTCAGGCGGGCAACAGCAGAGAGTGGCATTAGCAAGAAGTCTGGCTAAACGTCCTAAAATATTGTTACTCGATGAACCGATGGGTGCATTGGATAAACAGTTACGCTCCAAAATGCGCCTGGAGGTTGTTGATATTATCGAGAAGGTTGGTGTGACTTGCCTGATGGTAACCCATGATCAGGAAGAAGCAATGACCATGGCTGATCATATTGGCATTATGCACCACGGTTGTGTTATTCAGCAAGGCACTCCTATTGATATTTATGAAGCACCAAACAGCCTGATAACAGCCCGTTTTATTGGATCGGTCAATATTTTTGAAGGTAATATTACCAGCCAGGCAGCAGACCACGTTGTGATTGAAAGTAACCCTTTACCCACAAAAATTTATATTGGCCACGGTATTACAGCAGCGCTTGAATCCACAAAAGTGTGGGTTGCGGTACGACCTGAAAAAATCGAATTAACCAAAGAAAAACCGATCGCAGAGTATAACTGGGCACAGGGTATTGTAGATGACATCGCTTATCTGGGAGCCCATTCGGTTTATCACGTGAAATTACCAAACGGTATGATTGTGCTTTGCAATGTGGCTAATACTGCCCGTTCGGCTGAGCGACCTACCTGGGAAGATCCTGTGTATATTCACTGGGAGCCCAATGTAAATATGGTATTGAACTCATGAATACTTCATCTTCTACGGAAAAAAAAATAAAATCCCGACTGAAAGGTACAGGTTATTTTGCACTTGCCGGTATTCCTGCGGTTTGGTTTCTGCTCTTTTTTCTGATTCCTTTTATTATTGTATTAAAGATCAGCTTTTCTGAAGCAGATTTCTCCATTCCGCCCTATACACCGCTCACACAGTATGCTGAGCATATTTTAAATATCACCTTAAATTTTACCAATTACTTATCACTTCTTTCTGACAATATTTACCTGTATGCTTTTATCAGCTCAATAAAACTGGCCCTTTTTAGTACTGTACTTTGCTTTTTAATTGGATATCCTGTGGCCTGGGCTATCTCTTGTACACGACAAAGCTTGCATGGATTGTTGATTATGCTGATTATGCTGCCTTCCTGGACCTCTTTTCTGATCAGAATTTATGCTTGGATGAATTTATTAAGCGTCAACGGTTTACTCAATAGTTTTTTAATGAAAATCGGAATTATTAAAGAACCTTTGATTATTCTTAATACCAATTACGCTGTCTATATAGGTATCATCTACTGCTATCTTCCTTATATGATTTTGCCGGTTTATAATAGTTTGCGTAGTATTCCTCATACTTTAACTGAAGCGGCTAAAGACCTTGGCGCCCGACCTGCAAAGGCATTTTTTAAAATAACCTTGCCGCTATCTAAAAGAGGTATTTTTGCTGGTGCATTTTTAGTTTTTATTCCCGTCATCGGTGAAGTCATGATTCCACAACTACTCGGCGGATCACAGACGCTTATGATCGGTAATGTACTGTGGCAAACATTTTTTAATAGTAATGACTGGCCCATGGCTGCTGCACTGGCCATTATGATGCTGATCATTTTGATGGTTCCGATTCGGCTATTCAATCGTATGAAAGCAACAGAAGAATTAATAAGAGAGTAACAGGCAGATGCAACAATTTTTTATTAATTTACGCAGATCGTATTTAATTTTGGGCTTTGTATTTTTATATTTACCCATCATTATTTTGATCGGGTACTCTTTTAATGCTTCACGCATGGTCAATGTATGGACTGGTTTTTCTACACGCTGGTATGCGGAGCTGTTTAATAACAGAGAGTTGCTCAATGCCGTCTGGATGAGCGTCCGTATTGCATTTAGCACAGCTACCGTTGCAGTTATTTTGGGCTGCATCACCTCTTATGTATTAATTCGTTACCGATCGTTTCGGGGAAAAGCTTTTTTCAGTAGTATGGTGACGGCTCCTTTGGTCATGCCTGATGTTATTCTGGGTGTCTCTCTGCTGTTAATGTTTGTTTTCCTGAACCAGGCAACAGGATGGCCAGAAACCAGAGGTTCTTTGACGGTATGGCTGGCGCATGTCACTTTTTGTACTTCGTATTCAGCCGTTATCATTTCTTCCAGATTGCAGGAAATGGATAAAACACTGGAAGATGCTGCAATGGATTTAGGAGCCGGACCTTTAAAAACATTTATCTTTATCACGATGCCACTGATGTTTTCAGCACTGGCTGCTGCATGGCTTTTGTCGTTCACTCTCTCACTTGATGATGTAGTGATTGCCAGTTTTGTTACAGGTCCGGGTGCGACAACACTACCCATTGCTATTTTATCTTCCATCAAACAGGGTGTTTCTCCACAGATTAATGCGCTGGCAACACTGATTATCCTGGGAGTGTCTGCTATTACATTAGTTGCATGGTTTTTCGTACGCAGGTCAAATCTGAACTCAACACACAAAGGTATAACGCAGTGATACGCTGGTGCTAACATCAGTAATTTGTTAAAGCCTGTTCTGCAGATTAAAAAAGAGGTGTACTAATTTTGTAAAGCTGAAAATAAAATATTGATTCACAACGATAATTGTCAAACAATGTATCCACAGTCACAGCGGACCTTTAAAATTTTTAAAAATAGTGCTGTACTTTAAGTTAAAAAGCATTTAACTTAATCTTGTAAATTAAATTGTCAAAAGGCAATGATTACAGTACGTACCTGTTAACAAAAATCGAGAATACGAGAACGACCGTGGATGTGCATTTACCCTTATCTCAGATAACATTAATTGTTATGATTTCTTGTTTTGCTTTTGGTATTTTGTCAGGAATTGGTATCTCTTATCTTATGTTGAGACCTGGCAAAAAAAATAAAAAGCTGCTACTACAAATTAACAGCTTGGAAAAAGAACAGCAGGGTTATCGTAAAAAAGTCAGCCAACATTTTATGACAACAGCAGAATTGATCAACCAGCTAACAGAAAGTTATCGTAATGTTCATCAGCATTTAACCTCAAGTGCTTATGACTTATGCGATAATGAAAAAACGCAATATCAGCTACAGGATGCATGGCACAAAACAAATATACTAAATTCTGAAAACTTAAGCGACACTAAAACAAAGTCAGCAATAAATCCTCCGATAGATTACGTTGTAAAACGTCAGCACTGACGCTGAATTTGATGTAACATGGAACAGCTGCTTTAAAGTCTGTACTGGCTTTAAAAAGTCCATTTCGGTCTTTTTAAGATATAGATGATTATGTTAAATTATCTGCATATTATGCCAGGTACAGGATGATTCCTTTAGTTTTATCATCAGTCCTGAAGTTTATATTTTTTTAAGGTATAAAATAACCAAAAATGTTAAGCGCTGGATTGGACTGAATGTTGGACGCATTAATTTTCAAATAATAGTCAAAAAGGGTTAAAAATGATTTTGATGCTACAGACAGAAGAGGTCTTTGCATGAATATTACTTCCGGTACAAAAGATCTGCACGAGCAAGGCAGTACCGCTTTAAAAAACAGAGACAACAAAAAGATAATGAATGAACACCAGCAAGTCACCCCTCAACCAGCTGTGCCCTGTAAGACGCTTTATGAAAGTGTTACAAATGCCCTTGAGGATTATTTTTCTTATCTGGATGGAGAACCACCAGCTAACCTATACGAAATGGTTATTGCACAGGTGGAGTGTGCATTACTGAATTTTGTCATGGAACGTACAAACCACAATAAAACCCGAACTGCCAAATCGCTTGGTATCAGTCGAGGTACATTAATAAAAAAAATAGCACAGCACAAAATTGATTCATCTAAACGCGGAGAGTAACAATAATGAGTACAGATGCAAAAATCTGTATACGGCGGGCACTGATCAGTGTATCAGATAAAACGGGACTGGAAACTTTATCTCAGACACTGGCAGCAAAACAAATTGATATACTCTCTACCGGTGGCACGCAAACTTTCCTTGAAAACCATCAGGTGAAAACAACAGCGGTTTCAAACTATACTGGTTATCCTGAAATTATGGGTGGTCGGGTTAAAACATTACATCCAAAAATTTATGGTGGAATTCTTGGCAGAAGGGATACTGATCAACAAGTCATGCAAGATCATGCTATTGATGCAATTGATCTGGTGGT
>JAPORK010000425.1 GCA_026710285.1 Endozoicomonadaceae bacterium
CGCCATTTAAAGTGGTACGCGAGCTGGGTTTAGAACGTCGTGAGACAGTTCGGTTCCTATCTACCGTGGACGTTGGAGACTTGAGAAGAGCTGTTCCCAGTACGAGAGGACCGGAATGGACGAACCTCTGGTGTTCCGGTTGTCACGCCAGTGGCATTGCCGGGTAGCTAAGTTCGGAAGGGATAACCGCTGAAAGCATCTAAGCGGGAAGCCCCCTTCAGGATGAGGTCTCCCTGACCTTTAAGGTCACTAAAGAGCCGTTTAAGACTAAGACGTTGATAGGCAGGATGTGTAAGTGCGGTAACGTATTGAGCTAACCTGTACTAATGACTCGTGAGGCTTGATCATATAACACCAAAGCTATTTTGGAAGCTTAACTTAACACTTGAGTGTTCGAAGCAGATTTTAAGACAAATGTTCGAAAGAACATATCAGAATTTCAGGTCAGTGATAATTGTCACTGATTGTAACCGGTTTTCCTGGCAGCCACAGAGTGTTGGAACCACCTGATCCCATCCCGAACTCAGTAGTGAAACGACACATCGCCGATGATAGTATGGGGATTTCCCATGTGAAAGTAGGACACTGCCAGGGCTTAATTTTTTACCCCTTATCTTTTTTATAAAGGTAAGGGGTTTTTTTTATGCTCATTTTGTTTAATGGCTTTTAGAAAAATCACACACTTCAAACCCATTTGAATGAAGCTCTTCTTTTGAGTAGTCGGTATTAATAGATACTATACATGCATATCCGGTACTGTTATTACCCCTAATTACCCAACTCCTACTATTTTTACCAACAAGATATGTATATTTTTGTTTTGATGGACTGCTAATAAGAAGTGCAAATGAAATTAAAAGACCTGAAATCAATATTGCTGTTGGAGTGGTCATAGTTTTAATTTTTGCTATCAGAATATCTATTGTATTCATCTCAGATTCCTTTCCTTTCTTTAGTACAATAAAAAATATCGTCGTTTATATTTAAGTCGTTTAAAGTTATGAGATTTTAAGTGAGTCAATCAAAATTTAAAATTATTTTGGAAAAAATGATAATTGTTATATTGATTTGTTTATTATTTTACTATTTATAATGCTACTATTGCT
Source organism: Endozoicomonadaceae bacterium (assembly GCA_026710285.1). GTDB lineage: Bacteria > Pseudomonadota > Gammaproteobacteria > Pseudomonadales > Endozoicomonadaceae > JAPORK01. Next base: position 1,107 of record JAPORK010000425.1, read on the forward strand.
GTTTCTAAATGTAAACGGTTTATAGACTTTTTATTCACGGGAACAGTCAGAATTTCAGGTCAGTGATAATTGTCACTGATTGTAACCGGTTTTCCTGGCAGCCACAGAGTGTTGGAACCACCTGATCCCATCCCGAACTCAGTAGTGAAACGACACATCGCCGATGATAGTATGGGGATTTCCCATGTGAAAGTAGGACACTGCCAGGGCTTAATTTTTTACCCCTTATCTTTTTTATAAAGGTAAGGGTTTTTTTTGTTGCTCATCACATTCTGACAATGTCTTTATTCCTGTCATGCAGACTAACAGGATACTAACCACTTTTTTAAACACTACCTAAAACTACCTGGTTACTATGATACGGTTGACGAATCGAGTCCTGTTGAGAATATTACGAATAACTTCACCAACAAAATCACAAAGACAACAGACACAACCAATGGACCAGCAACAATCACTCTCATTATCGATTGGGTCAATAGTCTGGTAGTACTTAAAACGAAAAATAAAAAATTGATCAATTTTGTGAATTCTAAATGGCGAATTACCATAAACATTATCAGCCCTCAGTGTTATGCGTTTTATAGGATCATCGCTGAGATCATAAACATTCCAAACATCACGCCTGATTTTTATCATATAACCAAAACGATTTTCAGTAGAAGAATTCCAGAAAGCAAAATCCTTGTAATTGTTAATATACTGTATCGATTTATTTAACTGAATTTCATTGCTGCTAAAAAAGTCATATCCTTGTATGAATGTTCCGCTATCAGCGTCATGAAGATTTGGTAATTCATAAAAAAAATTTGCCAGATCATCAAGTTTAATTGCAGTATTTGTGGCTCTTTCTCGCACAATCATTAATAATGCACTAATTTTATCTACATACTTTGTGTCAGCAGAAAAAAAATCACTCTAAAGTATTTTCCATACTCTGTTAACTTGTTTATAAGTGCCTATCCTCATTACTTCTGCGTTAACATCTGTATTGTACGATATAAAATCATGCAGTTTATTACGTAAAACACTCTTAACTGTCTCTATGCTGCGAGTATTTGCAGCACCGACAGAAGATACTCCTGTAGAAATATCTCCTTCAGTGGCATCTGGTGCCATAAGAGAGCTGACTCCAGACACAGCAGTATCGCCTAACATTACCAGATTCGCTTCTGCAGCCATTATTCCAACAACAGCACTGGCAATACTCAATCCTCTGTTGGTCGGAACAGCAGCAGAAGCAATGGAAAGAGTAGCGGCATCCAGCGTTAAACCTGTAGTCACTCCAAGTAGTGGTATTGCAGGATTTCCAAAAGCGAATGATAAACCTATACCCGTTACAGCAATTGCTGCCATTAGTGTTGTTCCGACAATACTTGCCCATTTTTTGTGAAAGGCTGCCATACCCAATGTGCCCACATAACTCATAACATGCATTACAGTTCCTAACCATTTTGGTATATTACCGCTGGGATCACTATTCATTATTGGGTTGTTACCGCCAAAAGCATAACCATCTCCGGCAGGATCTTCACTGACGAAATAGCGCTGACCTGGGTTATAAGTCCTGTGACCTGCACCTAAGAATTGCCAACCGGTAGCCGGATCTGTCTGTTCACCATTAAACCCTGTAAAAGTTTGCTGATACCATGGCAAAGCAGTATTTTTTTATTGATATGCCAGACCATACCATATGGACTATAAATATTTTTCTGACTTAAAATATAATGGTCCTGTTTTGTTTTAGTCAGTACACCGGTTACATCGCCTTTATAGTTTTGTTCATAATATTCATGAATCATACCATCAATGGCTTTTCCAATACCCAGATAACTGATAGTATGCGTCGATTGTTGTAATTTACTTATTTTTTCATTTAGTAGATGAGATCCGGCATAAAACAGATTACGACTGTCTCCTGTATCTGTTACCTCTTTAACTTCTCTTCCATCACCATCATAAAAGTAATGGGTTTGCTTTCCATCAGGAGTGAGAACTCCCGTTATTTGATTGAAAATATTATAGTTAATTTTGTTACCTTCACTATCAACTATCATATTACCTGTTGTATCGTAAACAAAGTTTGCTGTAACCGAAGCAGCATTACTCCACTGTGTTGTCATTTGTTTAAGGCGTAAAGGAGCCTGCTGATAACCATAACTATAATTTACTATTTTACTCACTGTCTTTTGTAGACTACTATTGAGCAGTGATTCTTTTACCTGTTGCATACGATTTAGTGCATTAAAAGAATAATTTTGACTAATAATTATCGGTGCCTGCTTTAGACCAGAGTTGCGGAAAGAAGTGTCTCTTGGGCATAACAGTAAACCTGAAGAACCTGAACAATGCATAGCAATTAGATTGTTTGAAGTGTCGTATTTATAGTGTAAAATCGCTTGTTGATTATCTTCTGAGTGATGTATTAAAGTAATAATATTACCTTCTTTGTCATAACTGTATCGCCATGTTGATAGTGGTTTGTCTACAAGTACATCGGTTACACTTTCCGTTTGACCATATTGATTATAATTTAAATTAGACTGCATACCACTACCATAATTAATCTTTACTATTCTGGACAAACCGCCATAGGTAAGCATCTTTAATAATTTAGTTTTACCATTACTCTCCTGGTAATTAATTACATTTATACGACCAAGTGAATCATAATTTGTTGATATCTTATTACCTGTTAAGTCTGTTGTACTGATAATTCTTTTATTATAATCATATTGCCAACTGAAGTGGTAATCCGGATAACCATTTGCTCCTGTATGATGCAGTTGCTGTATCCTTCCGTCATCAGTATAAATCCAATGGGTGACTCCGGTTATTTCTCTCTTTTTAACAGGTAAGGTGGTTGCAGGATCATAGTCAATATGTATAGATTCTTTTCCATCAACACACTCACTCACAGGTAACCCAATTACGTTATACTTCCATGATATTACATGTCCGGAAGGCATTGTAACAGTTGCGATCTGGTTTTCTGATGTGTAAGTATAAGTGGTTTTTTTTCCATCTTCACCAGTTTTCCATAATAATTCTCCTTCTATATTATATTGTGCAGAAGCCAGCAACCGGGGTGTATTACTTTTTGCAGGAATAAACCATTTCTGAATACTTTGTCCATAAAAATTATATACATTGTAAAATTTATTGCCTGATGGATCGGTGATATTTTTTACTCGCCCTGCATCATCATACGTGGTCGTAACCTTCTTTCCTGCAGGATCAACAGATGATATCTTTCTTCCAAAACCGTCATAAGTAACGTAAGAGACTCTTGCAACAGATGTTGTATTACTGATTTTGCATAGAGAACTTACAGAAGAATAGTCATGAATGAAACCTGCCGGTAGTACCATTTGCTCTACCGGTTTATCCAGTATATTACCGTGAACAATTGAAACAGGAGAATAGTTATTTTGAGCATCATATTCAAAACTAACTGTGCAATGATCAGGATCATCATACATTTTTACGGTTGTTTGTTTATCGGGTGAATGTATTTTATATACCCTCCCGAGTAAATCATACTCGAAAGTTGTAGTGAGCTGATGAATTTTTTTTGAGATATCAGTAGAGTAAGCATGTTGAGATACTACACGTCCATATGAATCATAATCTGTACTTGTAACCGGAAGCCATACACCAGGTAGCGATTTCCCCTTTTCATTTATAGCTTCAGTAAAAACTTTTAACTGTCTTCCTGCTCCATCAAAAATGACTTTTTTACTTAAGCCATTGCTATTTGTTACAGTTAACTGAATATGTCCGGGAGAAATGCTATATGTATAGTGTTTGCTGGTTGAGAATAGAGTACCTGTATTGGAATCAACCTGTATTATTCGTCCCCAATGATCATAATGATAACGAGTAATCTTTTTATTTTTTGCATCAATACTTTCAATAACCTGATTGGTAAATAAACTGGTGATAACTGCTGCTGAGCGCTTGAACTGACCTGATTCAAGTTTAATAGCTTTGTAAACAGTTTTAGTCGTATGATTAGCATTTAAAATATAATAGTAGCGCTTTGTTGCTGAATTAAATTTTGATAAAGAAGATGTTGTACCTGTTATTGTAGTACTTTCCAGCAGACCATATTTAAAAGTATCTTGTGGATTGTTGTAATATTTCTGTTCTGTTTCAGTATATTCATTGCCTGACTTAATGATCTTACTTGCAAGAACCAGAATATATCCACTTGCATTGATATTGAATTCTTTTTTATAATAGTTATGTTGTACAGTTATCGGAAGCTTTAATGATCCTGGTATTCTATATGCAGGATATTGAGTTACTGATTCTACCTGAGTACTTAACCACCAGTCAGGTGGTTCAGCAGGACAGCTGTTATCACCTTCTGCCGGACAATAAGTAATTTTTTCCATACGCCCATAAGAATCTGTTGTACTAATCACCCGTCCTCGTGAATCATACTGTTGTTCTGTTGTTTCTGTTGCCGGCGGACCTGAATTTTCACCCCAGTTGCTGGTAACTATTTTCAATGGTAAGCTATAGGTGGCAGGTAAATCTTCAAATGTACTGTGAGCACAACCATCTCTTTCAGTGGTATTACA
>JAPORK010000060.1:0-637 GCA_026710285.1 Endozoicomonadaceae bacterium
TATTTACTTAAGCCTCAGTTCGGAGATTTTTTGGCACAATATACTATGTTTTATGCCATTATTTTCAAAAATATGCCGTCATTCCTGCGCAAGCGGGAATCCGTTCTGATAAGTTTGATGGTTTAGATGATGGTGAAGGTCATTCCCGTGCAGGCGGGAATCCATGCTATGGTGAGTCCTCTGATTGGGTGTTTTGGTGTCATTCCCGTGCAGGCGGGAATCCATTTTGTTAAAAGGTCATGTGCTGACGTTTATTTTAGTCATTCCTGCGCAGGCGGGAATCTATTTTCTTAACTGATATCACTACATAACCTGACTGTGTCATTTCCACGCAGGCGGGAATCGATTAATTTGTCCGTGTCGTTATTTTTACGAGCTGTGTCATTCCCGCGCAGGCGGGAATCCATTAAAGAATAATCATCACTGAAAATATAACTTCCCTGTTACGAGATTCCGGCAATCCCTGCAAGAATGACGCAGCTTTCAGCTTATCTATTTTTTAATGAAGGGTTTTTATTAAAGAAAAAATTTCGAACTGAGGTTACTTAGAGGATCTGCACAAAGTTTGGGTATTTGCGTTTAAAACATAGGTAACATGGAAACAATTGACTATCTTGTAACTCATAGTTATATACTC
>JAPORK010000060.1:672-5689 GCA_026710285.1 Endozoicomonadaceae bacterium
ACCAAGAGCAGGTAATCATTTACAGGAGTTCTCCGGACGCCAACTATCTTGCAAATCGGATCATATAGATTTTTTTTATTCAAATGAACATGGAGAGCCTGCTCATATACATATTCAGCGTGATGGAGCTCTCATAAAATTTTGGCTAAAACCTGTGGCACTTGCAAGCTCAACAAGGTTTTCTGCTAAAGAAATCCGGGAACTTCAAAAACACGTGGAAACACATCAAAATAAGTTTCTGGAGGCATGGAATGAATACTTTAAAGGTTGAAACTCGTCCTCTGGCCCAGGATGTAAAATTTTCAGAATCTGAGCTTATTGTTAGTTTGGTTGATGGTCGGGTTATCTCAGTACCAATCTCATGGTTTCCTTCTCTGTCTAAAGGAAGCAAACAACAGCTTAATAACTGGGAGTTACTTGGTGAAGGTGACGGTATACACTGGCCTGATCTTGATGAAGATCTGAGTGTAAAAGGGCTTTTGCTGGGCGTTCACTAATTTTAAACAAGATGCCTGAAAGTTTCTATAAGGCTACACTTGCGGTGTAGTCCTGGATGTTGTACTGACATTGCTAATACAGTAGTAAATATTGGACAGCGATATACACATTAAGAGGTGACAACATAAGAATTATTTCTGTTCGCCGCTCCCGATCTGAAGAGATGACCCGTTATGAAAACTGAAGAGTTTGACAAAGCTTTTGATGAAGGCAGTGATTCAATTGATGATGTAGTCCAGTGGGATAAAGGTCAGCGACCAGACCTGAAAACTAAAAGTATAAATCTTGATTTCCCTGCCTGGATGATCAAGGCACTTGATAAAGAAGCAGCCAGACTTGGTGTGACTCATCAGACAGTAGATTTGTAAACATTGAGACTTATATCAGCATTAAATATGAATTACCTGTTGAACCACCAGCGTATTTACCAAAAAATATCGATGCTATTTTTCGTGAAGGCTCTGTTTGCTTTTCATCAGGTTGTTATAATGCCAGTGTAACGATGTTTAGATTATGTATTGATCTTACAACAAAAACCCTGCTTCCTAAAGATAATAAAGAGGGTTTAAATAGTTCCATCTGCAGAAAACTTGAATTGAGACTACGCTGGTTATTTCAGCAGGGTATTTTAACTGAATCCCTCAAAGAGTTCTCAATCTGCATTAAAGATGATGGCAATGATGGAGTTCATGAAAGTACTTTCAGTAAAGTTGCCGCAGAGGATATTCTTAATTTTACATATAAACGACTGAAGCGTATATATACTGAACCAAAAAGAATTGAATTTGCCAAACAACGCAGAGATGCAAGAAGAGCTAAAACAACTAATCCAAACTCTGATGCGACCCCTTTTTCTGACCAAAGAGAGCAAACAATAGCCTCATAATTGGGAGTTGCCCGATGAAGGTACTGGTGCACACTGGTTTGACCTTGATGAAGGTTTGAGTGTAAAAAGTTTGTGCCAAGTATACACTAATTTTTTGTGATAAGACCACCATGGATAAATTAAGAATTATGGAATACATTGCAGTGGTTAATAATATTATTATTGGTTTAGCGGCAAGCATAACTACTTTTGTGGCAGTGCGTGGTTTGAATAGTTGGCAGAGAGAACATACATGGAAAGATAATTCCGAAGTAGCACGTGCTTTAATGCGTGCCACATATAAACTAAGAAATCAACTCCACTATGCACGCTCTCCCTGTGTTTTTCCATCAGAATTACCAAAGGATTATTCGCCTAATTCCGGAGACAAAACAGCTCAAAGTGAAGCTGAAGCATTGTCACATGTTTTACACACCGCTGGAAATACATTGCTGATGCTTTACAAGAATTTGAGGTACAAGTTCTTGAAGCAGAAGCTCTTTGGGGTTCTGCTATAAAAACTAAAGCCGATGATCTCAAGAGTTGTGTAGCAACCCTTTCGGCTGCAATGCAAGCAATGGTAGCTAACACAGCTGGTGGTGGTGAAGATTTTAAATCAGATAAAGATTTTGCCAAATCTATCAAGAGAAATGTATGGTCAGTGGAAGAAAATAAAGATGAATTATCTGTTAAAATTTCTAATGCAGTGTCAATCATAGAGGATGAAATTGGTCTATATCTAAAGCGTAAATAACCAACCGGGTAAACTCAGATGACATTTTTTGTGTATTTGGTTTAGGCGCTTCATGTTATGCCAGCCTTTTTAAACTTCAGTAGTTGAATAGAAGACATTTTTTTCAAATCCTGCTACTACTGATAATTAAGGTCATCTGTTATTGTTACCGAAGTTTGCTTTTTTCATTTACTCAAACTAACGGTAATTATACCTGGGTCTGGCAGAAGCTTCGATGACGTGGTACCCTGAAATCTACCAACCCAGTTAAGGGATATAATAATCCAAGCTGGAAAGAAAAAATGACCACAGGTATACGTAAAAAAATTAACTATGTGAGCGATCAAAAAAATTAAGCAACCGCCATAACAAACCGTTAAATATGTTTTATTAAACACCAAGTTAATTGTTTTTAAAATAAATCAGGAATATCGCTTTTATGAGTCAGGGACTTTTTTAATGTTCAATAATAAATCTGTTTTAATTACCGGAGGAACAGGTTCTTTCGGACATCAATTTATTAAAACAACACTTGAATATTATCAACCAAGAAAACTAATTGTTTATTCGCGTGACGAGCTAAAGCAATTTGAAATGCAGCAGAAGTTTAATGCTCCCTGCATGCGGTATTTTATTGGTGATGTAAGAGACTGTGAACGTCTGATTCTGGCAACTCAAGATGTTGATTACATTATTCATGCAGCAGCTTTAAAACAAGTACCTGCTGCTGAATACAATCCCATGGAATGCATAAAAACCAATATTCATGGAGCAGAAAATGTTATCAAAGCAGCACTTGCAAACAATGTGCTCAAAGTAATTGCTTTATCTACAGACAAAGCTGCAAATCCAATAAACCTCTATGGTGCAACTAAACTGGCTTCAGACAAATTATTTGTGGCAGCTAATAACATGACAGGTCACAGAGAAACCTGTTTTTCTGTTGTACGCTATGGTAATGTCGTTGGCTCCAGGGGTTCGGTGGTTCCTTTTTTTAAAAAGCTTATTGTAGAAAAAAACGAATATTTACCCATTACACACAACGAAATGACTCGCTTTTGGATCACTTTACAGCAGGGTGTCGATTTTGTATTAAAAAACTTTCAGCGAATGAAAGGTGGTGAAATTTTTGTTCCTAAAATTCCATCAATAAAAATCGCTGATCTTGCAGCGGTTATGGCACCAGGTCTCCCGCAAAAAATTATCGGTATTCGTCCCGGAGAAAAGTTACATGAGGTTATGTGTCCTGCAGATGACTCCCATTTAACACTTGAGTTTGAAGATCATTTTGTACTGCGTCCGACTATTGAATTTAATACAAGAGAAAATAATTTTCATATTAATAATCTGAAAGAAAAAAGCGCTCCGGTTGCACAAGGGTTTGAATATAACTCAGGAAACAATCCACACTTTCTTACTCATGAAGAAATTGCAGCATTTAATGGTCAGGTAGGTTTGTAAATGATTCCTTATGGTTTTCAGGATATAACCATACAGGACATTGATGCTGTCACCGCAGTGTTAAAATCAAACTTTTTAACGCAGGGACCGGTTATTCCAAGCTTTGAAAAAGCCATAACCAATAAATGCAAGGTCAATTATGCTGTTGCTGTGAACAGTGCAACCTCAGCACTGCATCTTGCATGTCTTGCTCTGGGATTAGGCAAAGATGATGTTTTGTGGACAACTCCCATTACTTTTGTTGCTTCAGCCAACTGTGCTTTATACTGTGGTGCAACCGTTGATTTTGTTGATATCGATGCAAAAACATATAATTTATGTCCGGAAAAGCTTGAAAAAAAGTTAGAGCTGGTAAGCACTTCAGGAGGAAAACTTCCTGCTGTGGTTGTACCTGTACATTTGTCTGGTCAATCTTGCAATATGGAAAAACTCCATACATTGTCTGTACGCTATGGTTTTAAAATTATTGAAGATGCAAGTCATGCCATTGGAGCAAAATACAAAAATAAGCCTGTTGGTAACTGTCAGTATTCAGATATTACTGTTTTTAGTTTTCATCCAGTAAAAATTATTACCACCGGAGAAGGCGGTGTTGCTGTAACTAACGATAAAAAACTAGCTGATAAAATGAGATTATTAAGAAGTCATGGTATTACCAGAGATCCGGAGCTTATGACTCACGAACCTCACGGACCGTGGTATTACCAACAAACTGACTTAGGCTTTAACTACCGTATGACAGATATTCAGGCAGCACTGGGACTTAGCCAGCTGGAACGTTTAGATAAATACATTGATAAGCGACAATCTCTGGCTTCACAATATGATAAACTGCTGGCAGAACTGCCTGTCACCAGACCTTATCAGCATCCAGATAGTTACTCATCTTATCATCTGTACATCATCCGATTGCAACCTGACAAAACCAGAGCCTCTCACCCGAAAGTGTTCTCTTTTTTAAGAAAGCAGGGAATCGGCGTTAATCTTCATTACATCCCTGTACACACACAACCCTATTATCAACAGGCAGGATTTTCCTATGGTGACTTTCCTGAAGCTGAAAAGTATTATACAGAGGCGATAAGTTTACCCTTGTTTCCAAAAATAAAACCAGAAGAACAGACTTATATTGTTAATACGCTCAAACAAGTTTTGTCTACATGAAAATTGCTGTAATTCCTGCACGGGGTGGGAGCAAACGAATTCCCAAAAAAAATATTAAACAGTTTATAGATAAACCCATTATCGCTTATAGTATACAAGCCGCATTATCTTCTGACTGTTTTGATAAAATCATTGTGAGTACTGATTGTGAACAAATAGCAGCTGTTGCAAAATATCATGGTGCAACAGTACCTTTTATACGACCAAAAAAATTATCTGATGATTTTACCGGAACAAACACTGTAGTTAAACATGCTATTCAATGGTTTCAGCAACGGGGAGAAGAAGTTGATTAT
>JAPORK010000500.1 GCA_026710285.1 Endozoicomonadaceae bacterium
TAAATGAACTAATGAGATAGTCACTATATAAGTCAAGTAGTTGTTTATTCATGCAGCTTATTATACAATAGATAAACTTGATAAAAACCACTTTTGCGTAACATCAGTAAGTGATTGATTTTAAGTTCATAGATAACATTAAAGTATGGCTGAATAGTTACAATATTTCTAATTTGTTATGCTGCATAACCCCCCTGTCATTTCTGCTAACACAATAAATTTTTCGTCGCTGATTTACACCTTATTCTTGTCATAGCATGAAAATATCTTAATTTTATAACGGAAATGCTTAACATCATGCTTACAAGAAAAAAATTTTTAGCACTATTATCCTATCTGAAAAAAAATGTCGTTGGTCAGCAGTTGCTTTCTGAACGCCTAATTGTCGCATTGCTTGCAGAAGGTCATGTGTTGATTGAAGGGCTTCCAGGACTGGCAAAAACACGGGTTATAAAAACATTAGCGCTGTGTTTTCAGGCTTCCTTTAAACGCATTCAGTTCACCCCGGATATTTTACCCGCTGATTTAACCGGAACAGATATTTATCAGCCCGGAAATAATACCTTTCAGTTCCATCCGGGTCCTTTGTTTAGCAATATTGTTCTTGCTGATGAGATTAATCGTGCTTCAGCAAAAGTACAGTCAGCACTGCTTGAAGCCATGGCAGAACGTCAGATCAGTACTGGTAACAAAACCTATCCGTTACCGGAATTTTTTGTGGTTATGGCCACACAAAATGCCCTTGATCAGGAAGGAACACATCCCTTGCCTGAAGCACAGCTTGACCGATTTTTGTTTAACATTAACGTATCTTTTCCTAATCAACAGGATGAAAAAAAAATATTAACTTTAGTGCGCAATGAATCATTTGAAGAAAAGCGTAAAATGCCTTCTGTTACAATTCTGCCCGAAGCGTTATTTACAGCAAGAAAAGCAGTATTAAAAACGCATATGGACGCTTCTGTTGAAGATTATATCATAAGGCTTGTACACAATACACGACATGAATCTTCCAGCAATATTGCCAAAATGCTGGTTAATGGTGTGACCCCCAGAGCAACACTGGCACTTGATCGTGCTGCACGTGCTTATGCATGGTTTTATGGGCGTGATTTTGTACGCCCTGAAGATGTTCAAGCGGTTGTCCGGGATGTTTTACGGCATCGTCTCAAATTAACCGTAAAAAGCACTTATGAAGGGTGTACGCCCGACAAAATCATCAGTTATTTACTCAACAGCACAGAGATTTATTAAGGAGGCAACCGGTTATGAAAGTAGCAGTAAAAAGGCTTGCTGAATTAAGAAAGTATGCAGCAGATTTAACTTTTCCACTGATTTATGCTGCCTGTAACTTAGAAAAAACAGATGGCGGTCATACAGCTATTCCGGAAGGTGGCTTTAGTTTTAATGAGCATCGAATGTATCAACAGGGTGACTCTTCAAAAAGAATTGACTGGTCTGTCTCAGCACGCAGAGGAAGTTTATGGGTAAAGCAGTTTTATGAAGAAGCACAAACGTCTTTGGTTTTTGTTATTGATTTTTCCTCTGGCATGTTTTTTAGCAGTCAACTGTTTTTAAAAGCCATTATTGCGCTGGAAGCAATGGTTTTATTAGGCTGGCAAAGTATTGATAATCAGCAAAATATTACTTGTCTGGTAATGACAGAACAGGATAATCATCTTTTTACCGCACAAAACAGTGTTGATTTTCATCTGTTATTAGAGCATTTATGTGCACTTTATCACCAGTGCAGACAACAACCTGTTAAACGTTCAGATCATTCTGCCTGGTTTAGCAGAGGATTGCATCAAATAAAATCACTCTGCCAAAAACAGCAAAATATTGTGTTGATTAGCGATTTTATCAATACAGATTCATCTACATCGTTGTATTTAAATATACTGTGTAATCAACATAAAGTCGTAGCATTACGGGTTTTAGATCCACTTGAATCAGGTGATATCCACTTATCATCCGGTTTTTTTTCTGTAACGGATGGAAAAAGTAGTAGTACACTTTTTGGTCACAATCAAAAAAGTCAGCAGCAGTTTAATCGGGTATGTAAGCAGCATTTTCAGCAAGTTAAACGACAGCTCGTTAGTTATGGTGTCTGTTTTGCTGATTTAACCACCAAGGCAGCTGCGCACAAACAACTTCATCGTATGATAAAGGAAAATATAAATGTTGCCTGATGATTATGACTGGTTATCGCAGTTGCGTCCTAACCACGCATTGACAGCGCTTTATACAGGAAAACATTTTTTAATGTACGGATTTATTGGGTTATTTATACTGATACTCTGCATTATTATTGTACGCTACTGTCTTTGCAGGTATAAACGCTATCAGCGACAGCAAAAAATATTACAGCAAATTAATCGGGCAGAACAAATTTATCTTAAAAATAACCAATTAATGTCCCTGATTGAAAGTTACAATATGATGATGAAGCGTACTCTCCGTGAGTATTATCCTGAGATCAATGTGGCATCAATGTCTGGTATACAGTGGCTGTCTTGTCTGGATAAAACCGGTAAAACAACGGATTTTTTATCTGGTCCGGGTTTTATCTTAGGTATGCATTACCAGGCTGACAGCTTATATCAGACCAAACCTGCGCTATTACAGACGGTAGTCAGAAAATGGGTCCGGCAGGTTTGTGATGGATAATTTTTACTCAATGGGTATTGATTATCCATGGATGTTGCTGCTGTTTCCACTACCATGGTTACTATTACGTTTTTTACCATCAGTAAAAAGACCGGCTCTGGCACTCTATGCACCCGCATTATTTGCCCTGACAAAAAAAAAATTTAACCATAATCAGCAGGCAAACAGTGCTACACTGCGGTTGCATAAATTTTCATTTTGCCTGTGTTGGGGGCTCATCCTGCTCAGTCTTGCACATCCCTGGTCTAAATACACACAAACAATAAAATCACCTTCTGCAGATGCACTAATGATCGCAATGGATATTTCAAATAGTATGCTGACCAGAGATGCCCGTGGGTTAAACAATCGTAATCATTCAAGGTTGATGGCGGCACAAAAATTTTTGAGTCGTGTAATCAGTCATTACTCACACAATCAGATTGGACTGATTGTGTTTGGTTCTGCGGCTTATCTTGCAGCACCATTTACTTATGATCACAAGACACTGGTAAAATTTATCAGCAACATTAAAACAGGACTTGCCGGCACAAAAACAGCCATTGGTGATACGATTAATTTTAGTATTGATAAACTTTTATCAACGAATGCAAATATCTCTGCTAACCACAGAAAAATAATTTTACTCCTTTCTGATGGTGAAAATAACACCGGTGCAACTTCTCCTGAAAATGCATCTGTCAGGGCAAACCAGCAGGGAGTCTCTGTTTTTACCTTGGGTGTGGGTATCGGTCATCACCATGAAGATGCAGTTAATGCCCGTTTTGCATTACAAAAAATAGCGGCAGCAACAGATACCGTATTTGTTGATATAGAAGCGCCTGATGCATTACCAAAACTCACTAAAGCGATTGATAAAATAAAAACAACATATGTTGTTAAAAAAGAGACCGTAACACAGAAGAGCAGTTTAATGGTCTTCCCGCTGTTTTTTGCTTTTCTGATTAGCCTCTGGTGGTTATTTATCCATACAAGAGGTTATCTGTAATGATTGCTGCCAATATGAGTGAATTTTATTTTGCGCATCCTCTCTGGCTTATTGCCCTGTTGCCAGTGGTGATTTTATTATTGTTTTATAAACAGAAAAATAGCTGGTCAAAATATTTTAAATCTGCCCAGGTGAGTCCCCGGTATTATGGTAGTGGAGAATCATATAAAATTTACTGGTTGCTCCCTCCGCTATTACTTTATTGTTCTCTGGTGTTAATGCTGGCAGATCCTGTCTGCAAAAAGATAAAACCCGCTGTGTCCGCAGAACCTGTGGTTATTCTGGCAGATGTTTCATATGATACACCAGCGTTATCTGTAATCCTGCGCAAATTAATTACCGGCATGAAACAATCTTTTTGTGGTGTTATTGTCTACAGCGGAAGTGCACATGTGCTCTCACCGGTAACCCGGGATAAAGAGGCAGTTCTTCGTTTGTATGAGGCTGTTTCTACGGATATTATGCCGGTTAAAGGTAACCGACCAGATCTGGCTGTTCAGGAAGGTATTAAGCTGTTACGTCAATCGCATTATAAGAAAGGGCGTCTGTTATTGATAACTTCAACAATAGCAAAAAACAGTATTTCACCACTTATGAATATTGCATTAAAGTATCAGCAACCCGTTGATATAGCCGATATTTCCGTAATCGAAAAGAATTCACTGTTACTTCAAAAGGTTGCAAAAAAAACTTCAGGTAATTATTTAAGGATAAAACAGCCCGTAAATGGAGCTGATTTCCTGTTAATGCATCAAAATGAATATCAGTCATACAAATATAGACTGCTGCTCTTTGTGGTAATAAGCCTGCTGTTAATGTCTCGCAGAATGTTACATAGCCCTGTACTGGTACTGTTATTGATTGTTTCCGGACTGAATATGCCGGCAAAAGTAAATGCAATAAATTTGCACCATCACATTCATCGTGCAGAACAGGCGTGGACGGATAAAAATTATCAACAGGCTGCTGTTTATTTTGGACAGCTCAATACAGTTACCGGATATTATAATCAGGGCAATGCTTATGCTAAAGGTTTGCAGTTTAAAAAAGCACTTGAATCTTACAATAAGGTACTTAAACTGGAACCCGAACATAAAGACGCCCGGTTTAACCGTCAGCTTATTCTGAATTTTTTTGCTCAGCAAAAACAGACAATTCAAAATAAACAAGAGGTCCAAATGCTAAACGCTGCATCTGCTTTAACAGCACAGAGTACTACGACTTCTTCACCGCAAAATCTAAAACGCTTTTTGAAAAAAAAATTTCTCACTGAGTTAAAAAACCGCTGAGCTCATAAAACGCTTATATGCTATATTATGCGGAATTATTTAAAAGGTTTAACGATAATTTAATATGCAAACAGTTTCTTCATCTTATTATTCAGTAGTATCTTTACCATGGCAACGCCCCGTATTACTGGCAGAAAAAATAAAATCATTGGGTTATATGGTGTGGTTTGACAGCACCAGTGATATTCAATATGCCGATGAAGAAGAAAAACGCTATGATATTTTTACTGCTTGTCCTGAAATGCTGATTTTCGCAAAAAAATCGTATTTAAACATTGTTTATCCTGAAAGTGGTGAAAGCAAAAAAATAATCAGAGATCCTTTTGAGTACATAGAAGAATGCTTACAGCAACCCTGTAATCCACCGGATGCTTTTCCCTTTTGTGGCGGAATAGCAGGCTATTGGGGATATGAACTCAATCATATTACAGAACCTGCATCGGTGCCTGAACGAAAAAATAATTGTGCTGATATGGGGGTTGGTCTTTATCTGTGGTCACTGGTTGCAGATAATAAAAATAAACAACTTTCACTAATTTTTCATCCGAACCTGATTGAAGAAAAAAGAAAACGCATTGCAGAAATTATTAGCTATACCGTCTCTGCTGCACATAACTGTTTGCAACTAAAAACCAGATTCATACCACAAATAACCTACCGGGAGTATGAACATGCCTTTAGCAAAATAAAGCAGTATATTC
>JAPORK010000382.1 GCA_026710285.1 Endozoicomonadaceae bacterium
CTATAATATCTCTTTGCAGGAATCCTGTGAAAAGTTAACCAAATACAGTCAGTCAATTGCCGGAACACTTAACTGGTATTGCCTTGATCACTGGGATAACTATTTGGGAATGAAAACAGAACCCTTAAAACAAGAGCTGCTTCACCTCATTCAATACCGTCCTTACGCTAAAGAATTACTGCATAATTTACAGCATATGCCTGTCACAGTAGCTGTGATTACTAATTCACATCCACGTAGTTTTAATTTGAAAGAAAATAAGCTAAAAATGAGCCAATATACAGATTTTGTTGCCATTGCACACGAGTACGGATTTCCTAAAGAAGAGCAAAATTTTTGGCATGCTTTACAAAACAAACACCCTTTTAATCCTGATAGCACGCTGTTTATTGATGATAATCTATCTGTGCTCAGATCAGCCCGACAATATGGTATAAAAAATTTGTTAGCCATTACCTCTCCTGACTCTACCCGTCCCAGCAAAAAAACAGAAGAATTTATCGGGCTTGATGATTTTCAAACGTTATTTTCATCTCATTCATCCTGTCAGCTTATAAAGTGATTGTGTTATGAGTGAAACTGATATCCGGCTTGATAAATGGTTGTGGGCGGCTCGTTTTTATAAAACCCGGGCTATTGCAAAACAGGCTATACAGGGAGGGAAGGTCCATATTAATGGTCATAAAGCAAAAACAGGAAAAGCGGTACGCAGCGGCGACACCATTGAACTAAGACAAGGGTTTGATATTAAAACAGTTATTGTTGATGCCTGCGACGATAAGCGTAAAAATGCCACCGAAGCCAGCCGTCTTTACCATGAAACACCAGAGAGCGTAGAGAAAAGAAAACTCAATGCTGAACAACGCAAGGCAGCCGCAGCAGGCGTAATACGACCGCATAAACGACCGGATAAAAAAGAACGCAGAGATATTCAAAAACTAAAACGTCCGGGAAATTGCTGATTTTTACCGTTGTCAGCAGACGCCGGAGAAGAATGTCGGGAAAGCTTAACAACATGGTTATCTGTCTGTAACAAATATCCACTGGCTATGCATCTATTTTATGATTTTACACTCTGTAAATATAAATTGAAATTTAGCAACTATCTTTTAAAAAAATGGAGTGATAACAATGGATATGAAGCTTACTAATACAAAGCAGTACAGAGAAACACAGCCACAATTATTACAAGCAGATAATCTGACCGGCGGTAATGAAGAAAATATTTATGCTTATGGGGATAAACCTACACTGAGAAAACTAAGCTCAATAAGGGCTATGCTGCAAAGGGAGCAAAATACCGGTGCTGTTCCTGTGGGGGCTAATCAATTACGGCTATCACAGAGAACGATTGAATCGACATCATCAGAAGCAAGCATTTGTTTAGACTGTACCCCTTCTTCCGATTGGCAGGAGCTATATGAGCAAGAACCGCCAGGACAATTATCAAAAAGATCACTACTGGATCGTCGGTACTCTTATCCGTTAGCAGACAGAACCAACTACATTAACCCAAAAAAACCCAAAATTGTGGAGGGTTTTAAATCAGTATCAGCAGTAACAACTGATGTAAAACCGATAGCTGCGGCGAAGTTTTTTCCAGTGCTTTCATCTGATCTTGTTGCTTTAACCTGGATTGATCAGATAATGGAAGAACAGAATAATCAGGATAACAATAAAAGTTTACCTTTCATCAAAGAGCATGATCATACTGAAACAGAAGAAAAGCATAAAGCAGCTTTAACGCTGGGTGAGGCATACCCTGAGCGTTCGCTGGAGGATGATAAAATAATGCAAAATCCGCTCCTTTATAAACAAGATGATCATACTGAAACAGAGGAAGATCCTAAAACGGCTTTGGAACGCATCGAGGCATACCCTGAACTTTCATTGTCTCAGCAAGAAAGAGTATGTCTGCAATTTTGTAATAAAGAGATGGTTGGAAAAGGTCTTCATGGCGTAGTTTATGCCTTACCGGCGATGGCTAATTTTCCACGTTTTCACGAGGAAGTGCTTAAAGAGTGTAGTTTACGTGTTAACGGTCAGAATTATTCAAAAGCACAACAGACCTTTATTAATGAAGCGAGTTATCTTTGTCGGTTCCGACATCCAAATATTATCAGGTTAGCCGGTTTCTGTACCACATCTTGCTATACTTACTTGATTCTGGAAAAAAAACAAAACTCACTGAGGGAATATATTCGTAGCGAACGTACAAAGCCATTTAAAACCTGTAAAAAGATGATGTGCGATATGATTGCAGGAATAGATTATTTACACTCACAGAAGATTATTCATCGTGATATACACCTCAGTAACTTTTTAGTTGATAAAAAAGGGACGGTACTGGTTGCAGATCTTGGTATGGCTGCTCATTTATCAGATGGTTATTGCCTTAATAAAAATCCACCGGTTTTTTGTGCTGCACCTGAATTAACCTATAAGAGTCAGGCTATTCAAAGTATAAGCAGCGATATTTTTTCTCTGGGCTTTTCGATGCAGGGATTATTAGCATGGCGGTCATGGCATATAGCATGGTTTACTCCGGAATTAAAAGCTTATAATGAGACCATGATAAAAAATGATACACTCAGATTTGAAGCCCATATATTTTGTCAGCAAATAGCGAGCTGGAAAGCCGAGAATCCCGGTGTAAAAAAAATGAAATGGACGATACATGAGGTCATGCCTAAGCAAATGTTTGTAAACCGTAACTATTCCCCTGGTCAACATGATGTCGCTAATGCACTTGGTATTATTAAGCGTGCCATGGCTTATAATCCACAGAAAAGACCTGATACCCAAGTTATGATGCAACAGCTTTTACAGTAGTTGTAGTTAAGTCACAGAAGACCGGGTCTGGAGTAAAGCCATGTTGCCTGGTCAAACAGAGGTTTTTAAATACGCTTCGGCAATTCTTTGTCATCAGCAGATAACTAAATATTTGTATTGCCTGGCAGGTTAACATTCGTTCAGTTTAACCGCCAGTTTTATCTTGTCTGTACAGCTTTCAATAACAGACAGATAATAATTATTTAGTGTAAATGCTTTTTTGTGTTATTTTCATTGAGTGCCTGTAAAAGCACATGGTTGAGATTCAGGTTTATACGGTATGACGGAAGTAAGAGATAAAAAAGCACAGCATAAGCTACCCGGTGAGCGGTTGCAAAAAGTATTATCCCGCCAGGGAGTGGGTTCACGGCGTCAAATTGAGCAGTTAATGAAAGAAGGACGTATTTCTGTGGATGGTGTAAAAGCCACCGTTGGAATGCGGGTTCTCGGTAAAGAGCTGATAAGAATTGATGGCAGACGTGTTCGTCAGCGTGAAGAGACTGATGTACAAAGAGCAGTTATTGCTTATCATAAAACAGAAGGTGAAGTGTGTACACGCAGTGATCCTGAAGGGCGTCCGACTGTTTTCAGTCGCCTGCCAACACTCAAAAGATCACGCTGGATTAACGTGGGCAGACTGGATATTAACACATCGGGTTTGCTGTTATTTACCAATGACGGAGAACTGGCCAATAAACTGATGCACCCTTCATCACAGATTGAGCGTGAATACGCTGTGCGCGTCTTTGGTGAAGTCACGCCTGAGCATATAAGTCAGCTGATTAATGGTGTAACCCTGGAGGATGGTCCGGCACATTTTAGTGATATCGTTGCATCCGGAGGAGAAGGTATCAATCGCTGGTTTCATGTCTGCCTTGCTGAGGGGAGAAACCGTGAAGTACGTCGTTTGTGGGAGAGCCAGGGACTCAATGTCAATCGCCTCAAACGGGTACGTTTTGGTAGTTTCATGTTACCACTCAAATTGCGTAAAAATCAGTTTTGCTATCTGAATCAAAAAGAGGTTGATGCACTTTGTAAGCTGGTCAATTTACCTTCTAAACCGGTCATGGTGCATAAAAACCGTGAGAGTGACAAACGTCTGCTGAAAAAAACGGCGTCCTGGTCACGTACCAATAAAAAAAGTGCCAGGAAAACAAGATCAGTAAAATCTTAAACCATTGGCAACATGATGACTTTTATCAGCTGAGTATTTATGCAGAGTAAAATTTAATGACCGGTCGCTTTATTCATTTACATGTGCACTCTGAATTTTCATTAATTGATGGTATTACTACGATAAAGTCACTGGTGCAGGCCGCAGAGGAAGCAACAATACCTGCACTTGCCGTCACTGATCAGTCACGCATGTGTGCACAAATAAAGTTTTATCAAGCGGCACAGCGGGCAGGAATTAAACCTGTCTGTGGTTGTGATCTTTGGCTTGAGTATGAAAATAACCAGCACCCTGCACGTCTGATACTGCTGTGCATGGATGAAACCGGTTATCGCAACCTGATGAAAATCGTCTCACTCTCTTTTCTGCATAATCAGCATCATGGGAAAGCGCTGTGTAAATATGAGTGGATTGCAGAGAATAATCAGGGACTGATTGCATTGTCCGGAGCCCGTGAAGGCGATATAGGCAGAGCTATTTTAGCGGGTAAACAGGATGAAGCGGCTGCACGATTAAAGCACTGGCAAAATATTTTTACTGACCGTTTTTATCTGGAACTACAGCGTACCAATCGTTCCGGAGAAGAGCGTTATATTCAGGAAGCCATTAAGCTGGCTGCTGCACACAACTGCCCGGTTGTTGCAACCAATGAAGTGGTTTTCATGAAAAAAGAAGATTTCAATGCGCATGAAGCCCGCTTTTGTATTGGAGAAAGTTATCTCCTTGACGATAAAAAACGCCCATTTCTCTATTCTGAAGAACAATACTTCAAATCAGAAGCGGAGATGATTCAGCTATTTAAGGATATTCCTCAGGCGATCGAAAACAGTGTTGAAATTGCCAAACGTTGTAATGTACATATTCCTTTAGGCAAGTATTACCTGCCGGACTACCCGGTGCCAGCCGATCAAACGCTGGAAAGTTTTTTTCGTCAGTGTGCCCAGGACGGACTGGAAAAACGCTTACAGGCACAGAACGATACGGATGATCAACCACTGACAGTAAAGTATCAACCGTATTATGATCGCTTGAATTTTGAGCTGGATATTATTTTGCAAATGGGATTTCCCGGCTACTTCCTTATTGTGATGGATTTTATTCGCTGGGCAAAAGAAAATGATATTCCGGTGGGTCCAGGCAGGGGTTCCGGTGCAGGCTCGCTGGTCGCTTACTCGCTGAATATTACTGATCTTGATCCGTTAAAGTATGATCTGCTGTTTGAACGCTTTTTAAATCCTGAACGGGTTTCCATGCCCGACTTTGATATCGATTTTTGCATGGAAAAGCGCGATCAGGTGATCGATTATGTCGCCCGTGTTTATGGACGTGATGCCGTTTCGCAGATTATCACTTTTGGTACCATGGCGGCTAAAGCTGTGGTGCGTGATGTGGGCAGAGTGCAGGGTAAACCCTACTTGCTGGCAGACAAACTTTCCAAACTAATTCCCGGTGAACTGGGGATGACGCTGGAAAAAGCCTTCGATCAGGAGGAAAATCTGCGGCTGTTTCTGGAGTCTGATACGGATGCTACAGAAATTTGGGAGATGGCACTTAAACTAGAAGGTATCACCAGAAATGTAGGAACACATGCTGGTGGAGTGGTCATTGCACCGAATCAGCTCATTGACTTTGCCCCACTT
>JAPORK010000470.1 GCA_026710285.1 Endozoicomonadaceae bacterium
ATCTCGCTATCATCAAATTAGCATTATTTTCATCAAAATAAATTACAAAAGTACCTACTGTACGGTGTCGTACAATAAAATATCCAACCGTTGGATCAACAGAAAGCTGAGCAGATAAAAGACTATAATCATCTGTTTCAAATTCACCAAAGGGTTTAAATAATTGGTTCATTGCCTCTTTTTTTATATCTGAGATATAAGGACTAAACAACTCAGAAGATCTTTTGTCTGTTTCTATTGCCGCTAAATATTCATCTATACTATTTAAATTTAATGGTTTTCCACTCAGTTTTGATGCTGTTAATGCTGCTGCTATGCTATTATCCATTTTACCTCTTGCATACCGTAAAGCAACTACCGCATCATCAACTTGTTTATCTGATTGCAGCGTCAGATAACTTGCTTCATTTTCTCTGGTTATCATTAGCTCCGGATCAAACCTCAGTAAATCTTTTCCTAAGTCTGCCTGCATCTCTGCACTTCTGAGTACACGCATTGGAATAGCTTCCACTTGACTGGTTATATTTTCAGAAACTTCAGCTGCACCAAATGCAGACAACGTATTGGTAATGGCTTTAACTCCGTTGAAAATAGCCCTGCCCACTATTGACGTACCTACTGCAATGGTAGTAACTAATGCAATACTGCCTATAACTACTCCTGCAACATCCATCTCTCTGCTGGCAGGTTCCAGTTCTGCTAAAAATGGTACAATACCCAGCCCGGAATTGAAAGTATAACCAACCACAGCAACAAGAAAATCTCCTGTTACTGACAAAACAGCAACAGCTGTACTTATTACAAAAGCTGTCCCTAAAATTAATGTTCCCACAATAGCAGCCCATTGCTTATGCGTGGCAGAAAGCCCAAGCGTTGTAATATAGTTTGTTATTCTTAAAGCTTTACCCATTGGTCGGGACGTATTACCATCAGGATCAATCTTCATGATTGGATTATTTGCAGCAAAAGCATAACCATCACCTGCCGGGTCTTCACTGACAAAATAGTGCTGCTGTGGATTATACGTTCGTTGACCTGCACCCAAAAATTGCCAGTGTGTAATAGGATCAGTGCGTTCACTGTTAAAACCAGTTAACAGTTGCTGATAAAATGGTGTAGCAGACTTAGGATAATGCCAGCACATACCATAAGGACTATAAACATTAGACTGACTCAATTCAAACTGACCATTTGATGGATTACGGGTGAGCACACCAGTAATATCTCCTTTATAGTTTTTTTCATAATACTGATCAATTACACCATCCATGATTCTTACAATATTTTGATAACCAACAATATGCATTGTTTGATTTTGATGCGTGTAAATGCTTTCATTAATCAGATTATGCCCATGATAAAAAAGATGGTGGATACTAAATGGTGTCTTTTCCATCACTTCTTTACCACTGCCATTATAACGGTAATAGCTGTGTTCACCCGCTGCCGTTATCACACTGGCTATTTGATTAAGTGAGTTATAAGTTATTTTATTACCCTCTCCATCGGTAATCATATTGCCTGCCATATCATAATTAAAATCTCTGTCAACAGGCGCATTATTATTCCAGCGCATATTAATACTCTGAAGACGTAGCGGCATCTTATTATAATAATGGTACGAAACAACTTTATTTAACGTGGTCGTTGCTAATGAATTTTGTAAAACTTCAGTTAATTTTATCATCCGGTTTAATGGATTGAAGTGATAATCCTGACGTATAATAACGGGTGCATCATTTAAACCTGAGCCTGAAAAAGCAGTATCCCGCGGACAAAGCGGTAAACCTGATGAACCATTACAAGTCATAGAAATTAAGTTATTTTGTATATCATACCGGTAATTTAATAAACCTGTTTGATTATCTTGTCCCTGTTGTTTTAATTGAATAATATTATTAATAACATCATAAGTATAATTCCATTGAAATAACAACTGCTTGTTTAGTATATCTTTTACCTGATACCGACGACCATAACCGTCATAATCAATATTTCTTTGCATACCGCTACCATAATATATTGCTGCTGTGCGTGCAAAATCATCATATGCAAGTTTTGCCAGTAACTGACGATGACCTTGTAAAGTATGATAATATAATGCTGTTACTCGCCCCAGCTGGTCATATTGTGTAGATGTTTTATTACCATTAATATCAGTTTGTGCAGTTAAACGTCGGTTTAAATCATAGAACCACTGTAATTTATAGTCTGGATATCCATATTTACCGGTATGTATTTCCTGCTGTAACTCACCATCATCAGCATAAATGTATTGGGTAGTTCCGGTTGAATCTTCTTTCTTTATAAGTAACAAAGTAACAGGATCATAGGCGTTTCTTAATTGTAATTTTCCATCAATATATCTGGCAATGAGTAAACCTGACAGGTTATAACTAAATGAAATGATATGTCCTCCCGGTGTTATTATGGTAGCCGGATGACCATCAGCAGTATAAGTGTAAGTGGTTTTTTGTTGTGATGAATTTATCTTCCAGATCAATTGTCCTGCCGGATTATATTGTGCCGAATACATTAACCAGACGCCAAAACCGGCAAATCCTTTATATTGTTTATAAGCACTAATCAAATGACCTGTAAAATCATAAGCATAATGCATTTCATTACCCGAATTATCCTTTGTGATGGTTATTTCACCCAGAGAATTATATATTTTTGTTCTTGTTCTGCCCGCAGGGTCAGTGGAGGATATGTTCCTTCCAAAACCATCATAAGTCATTTTAGAAATTCTGGCATCCTGTTGCCATTCATTGCGGTAACACAATTTTTTTACTGCAGATAAAGATCCCTGAAAAGCAGGTAATGTAATGCTTTGTACGGGTTTATCTAATTCATTATGGTGAACGATTGTTATCGCAGAACGTTGATTATGATTACTCATTCGGTAATTTATTGTACATTGCTCAGGATCATTATACAGCTTAAATAGCTGCTGACCATCAGGCAATACAATCCGGGTAACGGCATCCATATCATCATAATTATAAGTGACTATTAACTTATCTTTTTTCCCCTGTGAATTAATTGCATAATGATATACTTTGATAAGATGACCGTAACGATCATAAGTGAACTGCTTTTTTAATAGCCATTTTCCAGGTGCTGCTCTACCGGTTACAGAGACCATTTCATCCCACTGTTGTAATTTTCTTCCGCTACTGTCAAAGATAATTTTTTCCTGTAAACCATTAGCGCTGGTCACTAATATTTGATTTAGTACAGGAGAAACAATATATTGATAATGTATATAAGCAGCAAAAGGCGTATGTACTGCTATATCCTTCCGAATTAAACGACCATAGTTATCATAGTGATAAAGATTTATATTAGTACCATCAATATTAGCTTGCTGAATAAGCTGATTAGTGAAAAGACTGGTTGTAATGGCAGGAAAACGCTGAAACCTGTTATCCCCCAGTTCAACCGTACTGTACATGGTTTTACTATAATCATCACTGGTATAATAATAATGTCTGATTCGTGCAGACACCGGTGACAAGTTATTATACTCCTTTTTAAAGATAGTTTTTCTTAACAAACCATAAGTTAATCTATTATGAGGATCATCATAATAATAACGCTTTACAACAACTTTCGCACGACCTGACTGATGAACCTGATGATCAAGCATCAAAATATAACCTGTACCACTGCGATTCAATTCCCGTCGATAATAGTTATAAGTCGTCACAGGCAACATTACAGCAGAAATAATTTTTTTTGATGGGTAAATAGTAAAAGATTCTGGTAGTGTGTTGGCAGCCCATTCTTCAGGTATAGCAGGACAAGCTATATCACCTTTTACAGGACAATACATCACCTTAGTAACACGACCATAATTATCTTTTGAATAAATCATTCTTCCTAATTCATCATAACTATTGATCACTATGTTTATATCAGGTTTTCCATCAATATCACCCCAAATTTTGGTAACTACTTTTAAAGGTAAACTATAGGTAACAGGTAATTCCTCAAAGGAAGTATGTGCACAACCATTACGCCTGTCAGTACGACAGTAAAAAGTATCTGTTTCTGATAAAGTACGTCCGGTACGATCAGAAATTTTTTTATCATTAATCAATAAATGATATTTATTATAAGTTCGTATTTCTGTAATACGCTGATTATCTTCAAGCGTTCTGTAGGTATAATCAGCCGGTACTTCAAACAACAGATCCCGGACTGAATAATCTGTAGAAAAAGAATGCCCTGCATTGAAACCAAGATAATTATGATTATTGGCATTAATTTCAGAATAACCATAATGAATAACTAAAGGCGATTGAGTGATATTAGTAACCGTTGTTTCATTAGAGACAGCACACAATGATAAAATTGCTTGTCTGACTGTTGTAATCATCCGTATTGCACTGGTACAGTTGTAGTAAAATATCTTTCTCAGACCTGTAGGATAATCAAGCTCAGTAATTAAATTTCCCTTGTATCTTATCTGGATACTCGATCCGTTTATATGATTTTGTACAGGCAGTACAACAGATTTTAGTTGATCATTTGATCGGTTAATACGCACTTTAACCGGTTGTCCCATTGCTCCCTGGCTAATGACGATGATATAATTTTCATGATAGATAATTTTTATTTGATGGTTTTGGTTATCAGTAATATTGGTTAATAAATGAGTTCCCGGTGCATAAAAAAAATTAACCGCATTGCCATCCTGTCGCTCCAGTCGTATTTCATAACCTTTATTATTGAGTATTTCCCGCAAACCATTTGCATAAGTAATCATTAATTCACTGTATTGGTTACCTCGAATATCAATGTCTTTTAATTTATGGTAAAGCAGTTTCCATTTTTGATTATCCATTTTTTGCAAATAGAGGTTTTGTCCTGTACTCATAGTAAGCTGATTTACATGTAAATTAAAATGTGTTAAATTCCAGGACCAACCGGTACCCAATGAATCTGGATTAGCATGACTGCCGCTGTTGTAACTAATTTTTAAATTGATATCAGGACCATGCCCCAGATTACTTATCATACTACCGATCTTTATAAAAGCGGTCAGCACTCCTGTTCTTGGATCTGTCTGCGTATTCCAGGTCTTATCAAAATTAAAAGCATTTGACCATGGATTACTATTAGCTGTATTAGTTAATCGCTGCTTTCCATTAAAACTTTTCTTATAACGATAATTATTGGCATGTTGGCTATGGGTATTTTTCTCAGTTGATATATTGGGTATTTGCTTATCTTCAATGTTTGATAATGCTACAGATAATGGAGAAAGCATAACTGAAAAGAGCTGACTGGAAAAAATAACTAATAAAAAAAATATTGAATAAAATATAAAGATATCTATTTTTTTATTACGTGAATTTTTCATTTTAAATTGTAACCATGTAACATAATGACCTGCAATTCAGGTAATTAGGCTATTTCATAAATGAAGTTAACTATTGATTTAACACACAAAAGTAATTTTTTACGTTTATTAAAAATATTGACGATTATCTTTTTTCTTTTAAAATAGAATTAAATTCAGGAGATACTTGTAACATACTACAAAACTTATTCCAATCCAGATAAAATAAGCTGAATCGTCTAAATTCTTTATCT
>JAPORK010000540.1 GCA_026710285.1 Endozoicomonadaceae bacterium
TTAGGTGCAGAGCTGGCTGAAGAATCTAGTGTTTCTGCAACAGAAACCACAATTTATAAACCGCCGGGTATGTTAAAAGCCTCTTCTATATCAGGCAAATCTTCTTTATTTGTGCCTTTTGATAGTACGAAAACAGCTCCATTAAGTCATGCTCTTGATTC
The DNA here is from genome assembly GCA_026710285.1 of Endozoicomonadaceae bacterium. Classification (GTDB taxonomy): domain Bacteria; phylum Pseudomonadota; class Gammaproteobacteria; order Pseudomonadales; family Endozoicomonadaceae; genus JAPORK01. Next base: position 162 of record JAPORK010000540.1, read on the forward strand.
AGAAGAGTTTATTGGAGAGATGTTTATGAGTAAAGCGCCTCATCTGGTTTCCTTTGACAAGGGGTTTCTGAGATCAGACAAGATGAAAAATGCACTCGAAATATATAAAATATTATGCTTGTCTGCATACGGCAATAATGTGGCATGCGATGCAGGTACAATCATCATGACTGCTACTTTTTTCGACAGATATCTGGATATTGAATTACTCAGAGATTTTTTAATTGCACGGCGAAATTTTGCTTCTGTAGGTTCTCGTGCGAATTATAAAACATATTATTTTGCCATTGTCAGGCTATTAGATTCACTGGCACGCCCGGAAAGTGAAATCACGATTACATCCAGTCCGGCACATGATTACTGGAAAATACATAGCCTTATTTCAATCAATAAAACAGCAGTTGTTGCATCTAAAGCTCATATGAGCATTGTAAAGCGGCTGCCAGCCAGCTGGAGAGCGTATGTTTTTTATGATAACGGCACTGTTTTTTATGAGCGCTTCGGTTATAGGTCACTGGTTAGACAATTTCGTAATCCGAAAGATAAAACATTAAAGATTAATATATTTATGCCATTAGAATAAAAAATTATTTTATAAATTCTACACATTTTTGGTAGTAGCATTTATATTTTTTACTGCTTATCAGCTTTTCAAACTTTAAATGAGTGTTTGTTAATTTGTCTGATACGGTAGATTATTTTCAATAAAAATCAAAATTAATAACAGATTAACCTGTTGATTTCCTTCTATCCCGGCAGGGTGGTCTTTCAGAAACAATTAATGTTATTTAGGCAAACGGACAAACAGAATTAAACACTATCATGTGAGCTAAGAGACAGCCCTGGAAAGGAGAGGTGTTACGGAGTGCCTGATAAAAAAAATTGACAACCCTAATTTATTTAAAAAAACAATACTTTATATAGCAACATTTTTTTGTTAAGGGATCATATGTTGTTTTGTTTTATGCGATTATTATTTGTATTTTTCTTATCAATAACTGAACAAATTGTGTTTATTGTTTGTACAGCTAACAATAATTATAATGGCAGATATACAAGCATAAACAATCACAGACAGTTAAAAGCTAATACAAATGGAATAAGAAAAAAATTAAAACAAGACAATACATCTGAACTTTGGTCCAATGCCTTCAATTTTAAAAAGTCATGGGGTTCACAGGTAGATCCACGTACCGGAGTATTTAGTACGTATATCAAAGGTGGGAGCCTGCTGAGTAATTTTGGTCACGGTCCAAACATTGATCTCAAAGTACTATACAGCAGCAACGCTTTTGCTAATAAAGATGGGTTGGGAGCCGGGTGGAGCTGGAACTTAACTCACTTCAATCTGCAAACACATCAGTTAACTACATCATTTGGTCAAAATTTTTATCTGCAACAACAAGCAGGTGGTCGCTGGTGGCCTTTGTATCATAAACTGCATGATATGTATATCAGTGGTGATATAAATACTCATTTTGTAATTACTTATGCAAACGGATTACGGGAAATACTGAATCATGATGGTTATGAAATAGAGCTGGAGCAACAGGATGGGTGGCGTGTTTATTTTGTTTATAAGCCGGGCACACATTTATTGCAGTCTGTTACTGATGATGAGGGACACGCAATTACATTACATTACAAAAAAAATAAAATTATCGTTGTTAGCAGAGGCACTAAAGGAGAGTTGGTCTCAGTATTTATTAATCACACCAACAACCATTTAAGTGCGGTTACATTACCTTTAGCACAAAGCAATAAATATGCAGGCATTTTTCTTTATTATAAAAGAAATCTTCTTGCTCAGATTAGTTATCCCGGCGGATTAAAAAAGGAAATAGTATATAATTGCACTGATGCAATGAAGATAGATACAGGTACAAAAACAGTATCACTGTGTGTTGTTTCTGCAGAAAAAACAGATCCAGGTATAGGGCAACCGATGTCTGTTGAGCATTATCAATATTCTGCTGTTAATGGTAGTAAAAATAATTATCTTGGTTATAATTCAGGTTTATCTGCCATTGGCTATACACAAAAAGACATTCTGTTTGATGCACCTTCCAGCTACACCTATCACACACAAAAAGACAATGGAATTGTAAAAGAAATTCAAACTTATAATAAGTATCATTTGTTAATTGATACCAAAAAAATTAGTGATAAAACCGGAAGTGTTTTTTTAGAAGTACACAACTTTTTTTGTCGTACTGATGAACCTGATGGTTGTGCTCACACTGCTTTTTCTAACCTGCCATCTACTTATAGCTTACCATTAAAGACAGAAACATATGTCTGGGGAAGCTCATCTTCTGTCCCATCGGTTACCTCAACTGTGAGTACTTATAATGAAAGAGGAAGACTGATCAGCTTTAAAGACGAATATGGGCGTTTAACAAAAATAAGCTATTGCCCGGTCACAGGTAATGCATCCTGCCCTGCCATACCAAAAAACTGGTCTTTTGGTGCACCGGTTGAATCAGTTATCCGCTACCCTGCACCATGTGATAAGCGTTCACCACCTGCTGTGAGAATCTACAACTATTATCATAAAGTAATTAACCACACTGGATCTGGCTATATACTGATGCTTGATCACCAAATATATCAGGCAGGACAGCAAAAAAGAACAATGATTCGGCATTACTACCGAAATGTGCATGACCCTTTTAGTTATGGTCTGTTGAAACAAATAATTTTAACGGGAAATGCTGCTGAAGATGCTTCATTAACCTCACTAATAAACAATTATTATTATATTAAAAGTACTGATGGTTACCGTAAAACTTCCTACACAACAACCGTTTTAGGCGATAAACAATCGCAGCTTTCTTCTGCTGTCACCACTAGTTTATTTACTAATCAGTTATTGAAGAGTGTCAAACCCGACGGCAGAAATATTACACTTTACCATTATGATTTGTGGGGTCGGCTGATACAGACAGATTTTGCTGTGAGTACATCTTTTGCCACCAGCAGATACTACCAATACACAATTTCAAATAGATTAAATCAGGTTATTATCACAGCACCTAACGGATTACAAAATAAAATAATCTTTGATGGTGCAGGCAGAACACTAATGAGTTTTGATGAAGCGTTAACTGCTGACGGAAGACCATTATCCGGTCAATGGTGGCTCAGACAAAGCACTGCTTACAATCGATATGGTCAGATTGCTTCATATAAAGCATACCAGTTTGATTCAACAGGTAAAACATATACATTGACAGCTATACCGAATCATGACTACTCAGGCAGAGCAACTAGTGTTCACCTCTCAAATGGTGAAACAGATTTTATACAATATGAAGATGCATACCGATGTGTGGTTAATTATCAGCGCAATGCACAGAATGAATACTCTGTACTGTCTGTATCCCGCTATAACCTATTAAATAAACCGGTTAAATATTGGATATTACCTGCGCCTAACAGATATTTGCCTGATATGAAAACGCTCTGCCTGCAAAGTGATAAGCAAACTGATAAAGTTTCGTTTATTACTTATGATGGTTTTGGAAGAGCTGTCTCACAGAACATTTTAGGGAGAGTGACCAGACAATATTATAATGCACTGGGACAGCTTACCGATACAGTTAATCCGGTCGGTAACCGAATTCATAAAACCTATGATCTGACCGGTCATATTACTGCAGTACAATTTTTTGATGTTTACGGAAATCATTATCTGCTTGCATCCGCATATTATAATGCGGCAGGACAATTAATGTGGAAATCCCGAATAGAGAAAGGAAAAAGCTTTTATCATTACACAGCTGATGGTCTTGCTGATTTTATCATAACTGCCACAAGACATCGTATATCATGGAAATATAATGCTATTGGGTTACCGGTTGCTGAACTTGTTGATGGAAAAAAACAATGGACGTTAAAATATGACCCAGTTACTGCGCTTGTGACACAAAAAACAGATAACAGCGGCACTTCTTTTTATGGTTATAGTGCTGATGGTATGATGCAATCATTAGTACATAAAGGTAAAAATAACTATCCTGACTACACGCTACAGTGGAAGTATGATAATAACAGACATGTTATTAGTGTCACTGATATTTCAGGAAATGTCACTAACACTATCTATGATGAACAGGGGCGTGTTAAAAAAACAATTTACTCTGCTGTCAATAAAAGCAATCAGATATTATCTTCTGTGCATTATGATGGATTTTCTCGTATTAAAACCATTTATTATGGCAGCGGAATGCAGCGAAATATCTGTTATGACAACTATGGGCATCAGCAAAGAGTAACTGACACACTGGAAAACAAAATCATTTCACAATGGTTTTTTGGTTATGACCGCCATGACAACATCACTACATTGTATCAAAAAAAAGACAATGATCAGTACGGTATTTTTAATTATAAATATGATTTACTGAATAATTTAATAACCATGACCTGTCATGGCTCAGCCGGTTTACCCTTATGTCCACGTGATACCGTTTTTACGGGATCAGGGCTCATAAAGGCTCCGGTTATTACTCATCAAAATTATAACTTCACTGCATTAAACCAGTTAAAAAGTGTTGTAGAAAATTTACAGGACCAGCAACAAAAAAAAACAGGAAGTAAAAGAATAGCTTATGAATATACTAATCCTGCAGCTCCTTTACGTATTCAGTATATCAGTACAGCGTGGAATCAAAATACACCCACTACAAAACAAATGACTTATGATTCAGCGGGAAATATGACTACGGACATAGAAAAAAATCATATTACTTACAATGCTTTTAATCAGGTTGCTGAAATCATTACATACCATGGTTATCATAACACTTACATTTATGATGGTAATAATCAGGAGGTGATGGAAAAATACCAACAAAATATCCGTTATCTCTTTTACCGATCAGGCACATTAATTAATGAAAAATTGCATACATCAGGACAATCTGCACATACTATCGGTTATCAGGGGGTGGCTAAAACAACAGATGGTATTGTTAGTGAATATTATGAAAAAAATTATAAAGGTGATGTTGTCAGTGTTCTGAGTAAAATACACAATCAACCTAAATACAAGACAACACAATACAATGTTTACAGTCCTTATGGCATGGTATGGCACCAGATTCAACCACCAACCGACCAAACAATAGCGTATGGATTTGATGGTGAGCGTACCGATGTTTTGACCGGTTGGCAGTTTTTAGGTGCAGGAAACAGAATTTATAACCCACAACAGCGTTATTTTTTAAGTGAAGATCCACTGGGTGTTGGTTACTGTTTTGCCGGTAATAACCCCGTAATGAATGCTGACCCTGATGGAAATATGCCCCGGTGGCTGGGGACCGTTTTTAAATGGGCAGGTTATATCGGTACAGCAGGGTTGGGTGCCCTTCACAATAAATGGGTGAATCTTGCTACATCAGTTGTTGCCGCCGAGTTGACCATTGCAGCGCTGGGA
>JAPORK010000109.1 GCA_026710285.1 Endozoicomonadaceae bacterium
CGATGACCTGAACCCAGAAATTGCCATCCGGTGGCAGGATCAGTACGCTGACCGTCAAAGCCAAAAAAATTTCTGAGCGGTTGTGCAGCAGGAAGCGATTGATTATGCCAGACCATACCATATGGACTATAAACATTACGCTGAGTTAACTGATAGGACTGATGGTTATCTCCGCTTGTTTTTGTTAAAATTCCTACAACATCTTGTTTATAATTTTGCTCTGTATACTCATGTAGCATACTATCGATAGTTCTTGCTACTCCATAGTAACCAATGATATGGCTTTCATTGACTGAGCTGCTTATTTTTTCATTAATTAATTTTCTTCCGTTATAAAAAAGATAATGTCGTCCGGAAGCATTTTGTTCCACTCTCTTCAAACCGCTGCCATCGTAAATATACTGACTTTGTTCTCCGTTTGGCTTAATTACACGGGTAATCTGATTGAAAAGGTTATATGCTATACGATTACCTTCTCCATCGGTAGTCATATTTCCTGTCATATCATAATAAAGATGTTGAATAACCGGTGCTTGCTGATTCCACTGTGTCTCTATTTGCTGTAAACGTAAAGGTGCTTTCACATTATTATAATCATAAGTAACTGTTTTATTTAATGTCTGTTGTGTCGCTGTATCTTGTAATATCTCCTTAACCTGTGAAAGTCTGTTCAAAGGTGTAAAGGTATAACTTTGACTTGTAATGATCGGTGCTTCGCTCAAACCGGATCCGGTAAAGGCAGTATCCCTGGGACACAAAGAAAGACCAGAAGAACCGTTACAATGCATGCTTACTAAATTATCAAGCTTGTCATACTGATAATTTAAAACAGCTTCCTGATTATTTTCTGTCTGTTGATGTAATGTCACAATATTATTATCCGGACTATAACCAAACTGCCAGCGGGATAATAACTGATTATTCAGTGTGTCAGTAACATCAAGCTTATGTCCCCAGTTGTCATAATGAATAATCCGTTGCACACCACTACCATAGTGAACAGCACTTATGCGTGAAAACGCATCATAATCTTGTGTATAAAGTGTTTGCGTACTTTTCTTTGTGGACTGATAAGATACGGCGGCAATACGCATAAATTTATCATACTTCACATAGGTTATATCACCTGTAATATCAGTACTGCTAATCATGCGTCGTTCATTATCATAAGACTTTGATAGTTGATAATCAGGATAATTACTTGCCCCTGTGTGCTTTTCCTGTTCCATTAAACCATCAATACTATATTTCCATGTAGTTACACCTGTAATGTCTTGTTTTTTTATTGGTCTAGCTGTAGTATGATCATAATCAGTTTGCAGAGATAATTTTCCATCAGTATACTTTGCAACAGGTAACCCTACGGTATTATATTTCCATGAAAAATGATGTCCACCCGGTATGATAGCTGTAGAGAGTTGTCCTGCTGCTGTATAGGTAAATAGCGTTTTTTTGCCATCTTCACCCGCTTTATACATCATCTGACCTGCATTGTTGTAACCTGCTGATGATAAAAGATAGCGCCCTCCACTGGCAGGCAATGCCCAGTGTTCGATCATTTTTCCAGCTAAATTATATACAAAATGAATATGATTGCCCACAGGATCAGTCATATCATCCGGATACCCCAGTTCATCATAATGTTTACGCACAGTCCTTCCCATCGTATCCTCTGTCATAACAGGACGTCCCCAACCATCGTAAGTTATCGTCTCTGTTTTTGCTGTATCGGGCATTTTTTTGAAGCTGCACATTGACTTCACTGAAGAAAGTGGCGCAGAAGAAGCAGAAAGGATACGTTTTTTTATCGGTTTATCCAGTAAATTGCCCTGTACAACAGCAACCGGTGAACGCTCACCCTGACTACTTTGCTTGTAACTGATCATACAATGTTCAGAATCATCATATAACCGAAAAGTTGTTTCTCCGTCAGGAAAATGAATACGGCTAATACGTCCCACATCATCGTAGTCTTTTGTTGTTTTTAAAATATATGCTTTGCCAGTCGCATCTGATATATAATCTCTTTGTTCAGTTACACGACCATGACTATCATAGTATAATCTTTTTTTTAGCTGCCAGTTCCCGGGTATAGCTTCTCCTGATGCTGATATCATTTCATTAAAATGCATAAGTTGACGCCCGGCATTATCAAAGACAAATTTCTGTTGTAATCCGTTTACTCTGGTTACAATAAAATGATTGTTTCCGGGAGAAAGCATATACTGGTAACGTAAAGTAGCAGCAAAGGCAGTGTCTTTATCCAGATCAATCTGGACAAGCCGATTCATTGTATCATAATAATAATCTCTTCTTTTGAGACCATTGCCACCTGTTTTTTTAAGCACTTGATTAGTAAACAAACTTTTGGTAACAGAGGACAGCTGTTGTTGTTTGCCAGGACTTAGCTCAACACTAACATTAGTAGTCAACGTATGATTTTTTGGATTGTGAATATAATTATAATCATGAATAATTGCATGTGATGAAGCAATAGTTGTATCTGTCAAAATAGTTTGCTTTAGTAAACCATAAGTTAACAGATTAGCTCGGTCTTTATAATAGTGACGGTAGACTGTTATATCCTTATGATTTAATTTATGAACTTGATGATCCAGCACTAATATATAACTTTTGTCAAATAAATTATCTTGCTTACGATAAAAGTTATATATAGTTTTAGGTTGCGATGGCTGTATATTTATAGCAGTAGGAGCAGGATAAGATGTAACCGATTCTGGTAACCTGCTAAAAGACCAGTTATCAGGCTCAGCAGGGCATGCATTATCACCTGTAACCGGACAGTAGTGCGTGACTATGACACGACCATAAACATCTTTGCTACGTACTACTTGTCCTGCATTATTATACTCCTTGGTAACAGTCATCGTGGCAGGCGGACTGGAAGAGCTACCCCACACTCGGGTAACTATTTTTAAGGGCAAACTATAAGTAACGGGAAGATCAGCAAAGCTGGTCTGTGCACAACCATTGGGTATTTTTATATTACAGAAAAAGTTTTTTGTCTCTGACAATATTTTCTCTGTATGGTCACTTACCCGCTTTTCATCAATGAGCAGATGATATTTATTATAAACATGCACTTCTTTTACAAGTCCATCGTCCTTAATGGTTTGATATGAATAATCAACAGGCGCCTCAAATAGTGTATCTTTTTTATTATTTACTACAGCAGTCAGTCCGGAGTTAAACCCAAGATAATCATGACCATTAATATTTGCATGAGAATAAGAGTAACGTGTTTTCATCACAGGTTGACCAACACCCGGGTCTGTTTCTTCACCCACAACGGCACATAAAGAGCGAAAACGTCCTGATGTTGATACAGGAGATTTTATTGCATCAATACAGTTAAATATAAATTTTTTTTTCAGTCCGGAAGGATATATGACATTTGTCAAAAGATAGTTGTTGTAATTCAGATTAATAGTTGGGTTTTCAGATTTAGAACTTGTAAGAAAAACGAGTTTATCAGGTTTTTTTTGATGATTTTCAATACGTATGACAGCAGATTGTCCATCACTTCTGTGACTAATAATATCCATATATCCCATGGTTCTGTCAATGGTTATTTTATTCCCTTCATCATCAACAACAGACTGTAACAAATGTGTGCCTTTATGATAAATAAAATTAACCCCCCAGCCATTTTGTTGTTCCAGCCGGGTTTCATAGCCATCATGAGATAATATTTCTTTTAAACCGCTGGCATAAGTAATGGTAAAATTCTTGCTTTTATCTCCAGCAATTTTAATATCATATAATTTATGATAAAGAGGCTGCCAGTGATTTATTCCGACTTTATGCAACCAAAAACTTTGTCCATGTGATGTCATTAACTGATCTGTTTTAAGATTAAAATGGGTCAAATTCCAGCTCCACCCTCTGCCTGCTCCATCAGGATTAGCAGAAGCATTACTACTATAATTAAGTTGTAAGTCGATGTTAGGACCATGACCTAAATTACTCAATAAGCTACCCACTTTAAAATGAACGATCAATATACCTGTACGAGGATCTACTGTTGTCCCCCATGACTTTTGAAAGTTAAAAGCATTAGACCATGTTTCTTCATTGTTGTCAGAAGAAGCAGAATCTTTCCATTTAGTATTTTTTCTCTTTAAAGCAGAATGTGAAGAATCAGACCTGGTTGTTGTGTGAGTGGATAATGGATGTGAATTTATTGTTGCTGAACAGATTTGTTTAAAAGGAAATAACATTATTATAAAAAACAGGGCAACGGAAAAAAGAATGATTCTATTCCTGAACATTATTACATATCTACTAAATAGTTTATTCTTTTTCTCTTTTTTGAATGCGATTATCATAAATTATACCAAATGGACAACTGATATTTTTTATTCTAAAAATAACAATTATTGACTTCATAAAATAATAGAATTATCTGATGCGATAATACTCATAAATAACTAACTCGCCATCCTCATTGTAAAAGGGTGTCATAACGTTAAAATAGCTAAGTGGTGACGCTGTAGTTAATGCAGTACTGCTATTAACTGCCTCTGAAGTAAATCCACGGGAATCTGATTGTATAAGCGCTATATCATCTTTACCCACAACTATTGTTGAACTATCCTCTCTGACAGGAAACAAAGTATTTATATCTAAATTACCGATGCCGCTTTCTGCTTTAGTAGGCTGTATATCCAGGGAAGCCATTAAGCCTCGAAAAGCATTTCGGTACGTATCAGTATCCACACCTGCCAGTGTATTCCTGAAACCATTGAATACATTATCATTTACCGGAGTATCGCGGAGATTAGCAGCATGAGTAGCTATATCTATCCCTCTGCTGATATGGCTCATTTCATACTGCGGTGGTGGTTCTTGTGGATTACTTGCAGCTATACCCGAAGAGTTGGCAGTGCTAACAGACCCTGACCTCTGATCTCGCAATCGAGCTAATGATTCATTTTCATCTGTAAAATTAATATTGCCATATTTCGGAAGTGGCTCTTTTTCTGCAATATTTCCTGTTAGCATTGATATACGTCTAATAGCAGATGTTTCATTTGCAATGTTACCTGATATCTCTTCTCCGACAACACAGCAATCAAAAATTCCTATTGGCATGAATATAATTGAAGCAACAACAACGACAACTTGCAAAGCACCAATAACATTTGCTGCCATGCTTAGTTTCTGGTTATCAACAGCATCAGCAATAAAATATAAACCAGTCATTAAAGGTATCAAATGTACAGACAATAGTAATGATTCAGGTGATGCTCCAGCTACAGCCAAAGCCACAGGTATAGTGAATACACTTACCAGTGTCATAACAACTGATCCTGCTATCTTTGCCCCGTCACTATTACCATTACCTATAGCACTAAATCCAAGAGAACTCACATAACCCAATATTTTGGATGTTTCTTTAAGCCATTTAGCCATATTGCCAGAAGGATCTATTGTCATTATCGGATTATTGCTGGCAAAAGCATATCCGCCACCTGCCGGATCTTCACTGACAAAATAACGTTGTTGTGGATTATACGTGCGATGACCTGAACCCAGAAATTGCCATCCGGTGGCAGGATCAGTACGCTGACCGT